>CAMOUK010000002.1 GCA_946626535.1 uncultured Caryophanales bacterium | reverse complement strand
TCTTCTCAGTTTCTTCTTTTACTTCTTCAGCGTTTTCTTCTTTAGTCTCTACAGGCTTTTCTTCTACAGCTTGAGTTTCTTCAACTGGTGCTTCTTTTGTTTCTACAGGAGCTATAGCTTCTTCTTGTCTTCTAGCTTCCATTTCATCGCACCATTTAAGCTTACCAGTTGAACAAATTTCTTCAATATCTGGCTTAGTAAGTGTTTCAACCTTAAGTAAATATTCAGCGATATTTGTTAATAAATCCATATTAGAAGAAATAACCTCTTTAGCCTTTTGGTAGCATTCTTCAATAATTTTTCTTTGTTCACGGTCGATTTCAAGTGCTACTTGGTCTGAGAAGTTCTTTTCCTTTAGATAATCTCTACCTAAGAATACTGGTCCACCTGGAGTTTCATATTGAACAGGACCTAAATCAGACATACCATATTCTGTAACCATAGCTCTTGCAAGCTTAGTTGCGTTTTGGAAGTCGTTAGAAGCTCCTGTTGAAACCTCATTAAACATAATCTCTTCAGCAACTCTACCACCTAAGAAGCCAGTGATAGTTTCTAGCATTTGAGATTTTGTATGGAAGAATGTTTCTTCCTTAGGCATCATTAGATTATAACCTCCAGCTTGTCCTCTTGGAACGATAGTGATCTTTTGAACCTCTGATGCATTTTCAAGCTTAATACCGATAACTGCGTGACCAGCCTCGTGATAAGCAACAAGTCTTCTTTCAGTTTCAGTATATTTTTTACTCTTCTTAGCAGGACCCATCATAACACGGTCGATTGCTTCATCGATATCCTTCATAGAAATAACCTTACGATTACCTCTAGCTGTTAATAATGCTGCCTCATTTAATACATTTTCCAAATCAGCACCACTAAAGCCTGGAGTTCTTTGAGCGATATCACCTAGCTTAACACCTGGCTCTAAATGTTTATTTCTAGCATGAACCTTTAAAATAGCCTCTCTACCCTTAACATCAGGATTTGAAATAGTAATTTGTCTATCGAATCTTCCTGGTCTTAATAAAGCTGGATCTAATACGTCTGGTCTATTTGTTGCGGCCATAATGATAATACCAGTATTATTGTTGAAACCATCCATTTCAACAAGTAATTGGTTTAATGTTTGTTCTCTTTCGTCGTGGCCTCCACCCATACCAGCACCACGTTGACGACCTACCGCGTCGATTTCATCGATAAATACGATACAAGGTGCGTTTTGCTTTGCAGTTTTAAACATATCTCTTACACGAGATGCACCAACACCTACAAACATTTCAACGAAATCAGAACCTGAAATAGAGAAGAATGGAACTCCAGCTTCTCCAGCTACTGCCTTTGCGATTAATGTTTTACCTGTTCCTGGAGGACCAAATAGTAAAACACCCTTAGGTATTCTAGCACCAATTTCATTATATTTTTTAGGATTCTTTAAGAAATCAATAATTTCTACTAATTCTTCCTTTTCCTCATCGCAGCCAGCAACATCATTAAATGTAACTGTCTTACCTCTTGCCATTTGGGCAGTTGATTTACCAAAATCAAAGGCTTTACTATTGCCTGATGATCTTAATAACCAAATAAATATTAATATGAAGATAACATATGGAACAATATTTAATAATACAGATAACCATACATTACTTGATAACAATTCTACCTTAATTGTTACATTAGCTAGTCCTTCAATCTCATCAACTTGAGTAGTAAAGATATTAGCGAAGAATGTACCATCTGAAGTATTACCCTTAATTACGTATAATTCGTAATTTTCTCCACCTGCAGGTGTTACAGTTAATTCTCCTTTAATAGTACCATCATTAATCTTTTCTACAACCTCGTCGTATGTATATTGGACAGCCTTCTTTTGAGTCATTCCTCTAATCAAGAAGAATACGCCTAAGATTGTTAAAATAATTAAACCAATGTATATAAAATCAAAACGTCTCTTTCTTGGTTCAGGCTTCTTGTTGTTATTTTGCATCGATAACCCTCCTTATTTTGTATAAATCTCTTCCTTTAATACTCCTATATAAGCTAAATTTCTATATCTTTCATTATAATCTAGACCATATCCTACAACAAATTCCTTTGGAACCTCTTGGCCGATATATTCTGGATTACATTCCTCAACTCTACCAGCTGGTTTATCTAATAATACACAAACCTTAACACTAGTTGCTCCAGCATTCATTAATAATTCAACAACTCTATTTACTGTTCTACCAGTATCACAAATATCATCAACTAAAATAACATCTCTATTCTTAACATTAGGTAATTCACCTAAAACCTTAATAGTACCTGTTGATTGATCATTAACATATGATGATACTCTTAAATAATCTAGATTACAATAAATGCTAACATGTTTTAATAAATCAGACATAAATGGTAAGCATCCCTTTAATAAGCCAACAAATAAAGGTTCCTTACCTTCATAATCCTTAGATATTTGTTTACCTAATCTTTCACATATTTCGTTGATGTTTTCTTCAGTAACTAATATTTTTCTAATATCATTATGCATTATATTAAATCTCCTCACAAACTAAATAAATATCTCCTGTAGTCTTATAATCAACTATATCTATGTTTTTAGCATAATTATAAACCCACAAAACATTATCATTATTATCTAAAATAATAGGAATAAAATCTCTTTTTAGCTTATCTATTTTCTTATCGATAAATAATCTATTTAATTTTTTATTTCCTATATTAAGCTTAATAAAATCACCATCTTTTTTAGTTCTAATCTTAAATGGTAAATTTAATTTATTATAGCATAATCTAATATGATTTACATTATGATTTAAAATATTTTTAGTAAAATAAAACTTATATTTACCATCAAAAATGATTTCATCATTTATATCTAAAATATATTCATTTTTAGATACATCATTTAGTCTATCTATATATGCCCTATCATAGCTTCTAATGAAGCAATAGCCATTTTCTAAATCAATAGTTTTAGTACCATTATTATCATTTAATACATTTACTAAATCTAAAATAATATTATTGTTTTTTCTAATATTATTTTTTTCTAGCATCAATGAAATAATGTCCTTTTTTAGCGCGATATCAAGGTTTTTATAAGATTCATAATAAATCATATCATTATTATCATTTAAATAGCTAATTGAGCCTTTTCTTATATAATCAAATGCTTCCTTAACCTGAATAGAATATTCATAAATCTTATTATTAATATCTACGCATTCATTTTTAAGTAATGGAACTATATGATGACGTAATCTATTTCTTAAGAAGTCATCTTCCTTATTAGATTTATCCTCAAAATATTCTAAATCATTATCTTTAGCATAATTGTATAATTCATTTTTATCTACACACATTAAAGGTCTAATTATTCTATAATTACCATCATCATTAACTATAGAAATACCACCATAGCCATATAGATTAGAGCCTTCCATAATTTTCATTAGAATGGTTTCTATTTGATCATCTAAATGATGAGCAGTAGCGATAGTATCAGTATGATATTTATCACATAAGCTTCTAAAGAAATTATATCTAGCATTATGTGAATCATTATGGAAATTATCTAAACTATCATAATGATATTCTAAAACCTCAAAAGGTATATTTAATTTATTAGCTAAAGATTTCATCGCAGCTTCTTCTGTTTCTGACTCTATTCTCTTATGATGATTTACATGAGCAAGCACTACTTTATAGCCTAATTTATTTAAAATAGTGACTAAACAAACAGAATCAACGCCACCTGATGTAGCACAAATAATTGGTTCTTTAATTATTAAATTGTTGTCCTTAATAAACTTAAAAATCTTCTTTTCCAATTAAATCACCAACCTATTCTAGCACAAAAGACCGCATAAATAAAGAGATTTTGTAAAAATAAATTGTATACAATGTTTTTTATTAGTAACAAAAAGGACATCCTTGCGAATGTCCTTAATGTATTTAATGTTTTATTATATTATTCTGTAACGCTAATATTCTTAACGTAATCATTACCAACTGATGTGATAACTACTACAGTATAATCAGCAGTTGCAGTATAAGATGTAGTTTGTTGAGCACCAGCATTTTCAACAGTTGTTGGTGTACCATCTAAAACAGCAGCTGTCATTGTTGCAGTACCATTATATGTAGTAACTGAAACAGTTTGACCTTTTTTCAATACTACTACGAAGTTAGCACCAGTAGTAAATTGACCCCAGTTTTCATTTGCACGAGCAGATACTTTTGCAGTATTGTTTGGTGCAGATGAATTAATGATAAAGTCATTTTCTAAGTATGCAGAATATTGGAATGTTTTTCCAGAAGCATAGCTAGCATCAGCAGCCTTACAATCGAAATTAATGCTCTTTCCTTCTGCAAATGGGTAAGCAACTATAATTTCTTGGAAATAGTTATTAGCAGAACCAGTAATTGTGATTTCTTGATCTACTGTAGCAACTACAAATGAGTTTGCATGTAATACGTCTGTAGTTGTTCCGTTTGCTGTAATAGTGTAATTAACTTGACCTTCAGCTTGAGAATAGTATGCAGATACATATACAACTGCGCCCTTCTTTACATTAATCTTAATTGATCCTGTTAATTTATTAGATGCATAATCACTACCAGCATTATAGCCTTCGCCAATAGTAGCACCAGAAATATCAAATACTGTATTATCATAAGTTACAGCTTCAGCAGCAGTTTGTGCACCTGTAAAGCTTAAAACCTTATTTAATTCTGAAGTGTTAGCTTTATTAGCTACAGGAACCTTTACAGAATCTTCTAAAGTAATATTAGTGATTCTAACAGCTCTTTCGAAATTGTTTGCGATATAGTAAGTACCAGCTTCTAAAGTATAATTTACAACAGTTTTATCACTTGAAGTTGTCTTCCACTCACCAGTTTCTAATTCAGTAATAGTTGTAGCAGTAGTTGTACCATTAACCCAAGTTGGACCTGCAGTTGCAGTTGGATCTGTTGATGAAACACCAATATGGCATTCATTTGTCTTACTATTGTTTCTAAATTCTAATGCTAATGTAGCTGTACCAGATACTGTAAACTTTAAATAGCTCTTGTTTCCTACTTTACCTAATTCGAATTGGCTAGATGGAGATCCAGATTTCCATTTATTATCTGTACCATTTACTGTTAACCATTCATTACCAGTACCATCTAATACACCAGCTTGTGGAGTAGTATCATCACTATATGTACCAAATTTTAATTTATTTGTAGTTTTTACAATAGTATATTCAGTCTTTATAATCTTCTCGTAAGTAGTTTGAATATGTGTAAATGTGAATGACTTAGAATCTGCAGAGCCACCAGCAGCCTTTTCATTTAATAATTGAACTGTTACATAAGAAATAGCAGCACCTGTAGATTTTAATGTAATCTTTTCTTCCTTAGTATGATCACCATCAGCTGTAGTAGTTAAGTAACCAGATACCTTGCCACCTGGAGTATAAGCAGCCTTAGTAGCAACTACATCACCATTAGCAGCATGTGCCTTAATTTCTACTTTCATAGAGTTTCCAGTAGATAATGTTCCACCGAATGCAACAACAGAAACTTCCATAACATCATCATCAGTAACCTTTGGAGATCTTAATGTTGTTAAGCTTGCACTTCTTTCATAAGTAGCATATGTATCATCAGTTGTATCTGAAGTCTTCTTAACATCAGCACCAGCTACAGAAGATACCTTTTCGCTACCATCTTTAACTTGAGAAGCTGTCCAAACTTCATCCTTATTAACACCTTCAGCTGTAGCTAATACATTTGCACCTTCATAATGAGCTAAATCAACAACTTCTAATGTACCTTCAATAATTCTAGCATAAACTTGTGTATTTGCTGTTAATACTGTTGATGGTGTTAATTCTGTTGTAAATTCAGCATCAGTGTATAAACCAACTAAGCTATAACCATCGTTTAATGCCTTCTTAACTGCACTCTTAATTGATGAAATTTGAGAATCTACTAATGTATTTCCAACATAAACATTCTTTAAGTTTAGCTTGTAATTTGCAAGCGTTGCATTAACGCCATCCATACCATTAACTGTAACAACTGCTAATATTGTAGGGTTAAGTGTTGCTTCTGGATTCCAGTTTTCAGCATACTTAACTGCACCATTATCAGCCTTAAATACTGTATTCATATCTTCATACTTAGCCATTGCTGTACGAGTAGCTGCATCAGCAGGATTTAATAATGTGAATGTCTTTTCAGCATATAAAGCAGCTAATTCAGCTGTATATGCGATAGCACCATTACCTTCATTATTATATTCTGATAATAATTCAGCATTTGGAGCAGCATTCATCTTTGTATAACGGTCATTTAATTGAACGTAATAAGTTGCATTTGCATCAAATTCTGCAGTTCCTGCTACCTTAGTATACTTTTCATTTGCTAAAGTATATAAACCAGTTTCAACTAGTGAAGCAAATGTATCAGCAGTTACAGCCTTTTCATAGTAAGTTTGACCATAAGTACCCTTAGAGAAATGAGCACCTAAGTTAGAGTTCATAACCATAATCTTCATGTTATCAGCCCAACCACGAGCGATTGATACACAACCAGCTTGAGTAGCTGCGTCTGCAACAAAGTTACATTCATTGAAGATATAGCCATAATTCATGCCTGCTTTACCCTTAGTAGCTACAACGTAACCACCATTCTTTTCTGTTAAGCCAGCACCTAATGTTCTAATTGTACAATTTTGGAAGTATGCAGTTGAATCATCACCGAAGATGAAGTCTGTTCTACCTTCAATATCACAATTATAGTACATTTGACGACCATTATCAGCATATAATGTATCATGGTAACCAGATAATGTTACCCAAGCAAATGTAGCCATATCACCACGAACAAGACAAGCAGTAGCTTGAGTATCGTGAGTAATCTTTAATGATTCTTGATATAAAGCGTTAGTATTATAGTAGTTCATAATCTTAACGCCACATACTGTACAGTTAGTAGCCTTCTTAGAAATTGTGAATGTTGCAGCACCATCTGTAGAATATTGAGTTCCATTTGGAGCCTTTAAGCCATTCATCTTATCAAATGTAATAACTGGGAAAGTTGTACCAGCGCCAACTTGAGATTGAGAAGGCATTTCATTATAATAATTTTCACCTATAATAGCAACATTAGGAATATCGATATATACCTTTTCATTATATGTACCGTTCTTTAATACGATAACCTTTTGAGTTTCAGAAGGTAATTCACATAATGTGAAATATTGTAAAGCTTCTGTAATTGATTTAAATGTGTAAGTTTCTCCAGCACTTCTTGTAACCTTTGCAGCTGCTTCAGCATTTGCATCAACAACAACTTCAGCATATGGATATTCCTTCTTTAATAGCTTATCTACAACTTCAATATCAAATGATGTAGTAACTTCAGGGTTTTGCTTATATTTTAAAGTAACAGTCTTTCTACCAAGAGTAGTCATGTCAACTGCTTGAGCTAATTCCCATTCAGATGATGCTAATTGATCATCAATGTTAGTTGCTGTAGCGCCTTCACCGATAGTACCATATGCATGAACATAAATACCATCAATCTTTAATGTATCACCCTTAGCATAAACTAGCTTATTATGTACTGTTTCTCTAGATGAATTTAAGCCATATGTAAATGCTTTAATAGTATCAACAGCATATACATTAACTTCATAAGTATCAGAAAGTGGATATGTACCATATTCGTCTGTTGCATTATAGTTAACAGTAACTGTATAAGTACCTTCCTTAGTTAAATCAACAGCTGAAGTATCAACTGTAACATCTCTTGCTGGAACAGACTCAGTTCTGCCATTTTCATATGACATAGTGATTGATAAACCAGTAGAAACAAATTCATCACCACATAAGAATGCATTTAATGCACCACTTACTGAGATGTCAGCAGGCTTAGAAGCACCTACTGTATTAGTGTATTTTAATTCATGAATTTGAACTGAACCAATTGAGAAAATAACATAAGACTTATCAGCCTTAATATTAATTACAGCATGCTCACCGCTTCCTGAAGTTGTGTTATAAACAACAGCATCTTCATCCATATTAGCTAAAACAGGAGCTACTGAATTATCAATTTCATCTAACTCATAAACCTTAACTTGGCATGATGAACCAGATCTATATCTCCAGTCAAATGTTAATTGACCAGCAGAAATTGAGCTGAACCAAACTGGTTGTTGTTGGTTGTTAATATCTGGCTGGTTAGCATCACCAGTATAATAATTTGTCTTATATTCACCATATGCACCAGTATTGACGTAGAATCCACCAAATTTTTCAATTTGAGTAGACTTGTTACCTGCACCATACTTAGCAATCATAGTTTCATAATCAAACTTGTATTCTACTTCTTCAGATTTTACAGCAAATTTAGCATATAAATTTGTATCTTCAGTGATTAAATCTGTAGTAACATCAAACACTGAATCATCTGATAAAGATGGATCTGTATACCATCCTACGAAAGTTTGATAATTAATTGCTGGATTTTCACCAACTTCTAATAATTCGCCGTCTTTTACACCTACAGTCTTATAAACTTCTGTAGATGATTTGTATAATGTAACATTATAAGTTGCTAATTCCCACTTAGCATAAATTGTAGTGTTACTTGTAATAATGCTTCCAAAATTGAATGGAGTAGTTAAAGCTTCATTAGCATACCAACCATTAAATACTCTACCAGCTTTAGTTGGTGCTGTTGGTACTGCTACATTTCCACCTTCTCTAACAGTTTTAGCAGCTACTGTAGTTCCACCATTTGAATTGAATGTAACGGTATATTTGTTTACCCAGTTAGCATAAACTGTAGTGTCCTCATTAATTACACTACCAAAATCGAATGGAGTAGTTTTAGCTTCATCAGCATACCAACCATTAAATTCAAGATCTCCGCTTGTTGGTGCTGTTGGCACCTTAGCATTGAATCCAGCTTGTACAGGTTGTTCTTCAACAACTTCAGTTCCATTTTTGAATGTAACTGTGCATTGTTTAACCTTGTTACAAGAAGCTAGGACTGCAGATAAGCTTAATAAAGAAGCTGTTGCAGTAAGACCTAACAATTTTCTTTTGTTTTTCATTTTTTCTTCCTCTTTCTTTTTTTATTTATTGTTGAATTAAACGTTTACGGACGTCTAATCGCAATTCGAGAAAATTATAACATAAATAACGCTTTCAGTAAAGCGTTTTCTAGGTTTTTCAACTTAAAAAAATTTTTATTTATAAAAAAAAGACCGTCAGGGCTATAATAGCTACCTAACGGTCCTATTTACTATTTATTTCTTAATGTTAAAGTACCTGTTTCTTCATTGAATAACCATACATTTTCTAAATCAAATCCTAATGTACTTCCAATAAAGCCTTTACCTAATGTGAATAATGTAAATTTTCCATCTTCCTCATTAGTTTCAGATAATTCAAATATAATAGATGTTGAAACAACAAACTTGTTATAGTATTCCTTCCAAGTACCATAGTTGTTAGATGACATATATATACTTACACCTGTTGTACCAACTGCTCTACCAACAATTGAGTTAGTATTCTTATGAGCATATTCTTGGTCAGCACCAACCATTAGTGCTTGATAAGCATTTAATGTTTCTCCACCAAGGAAGAATACAGAATCAGAATAATTGTATCTAATTGTTACATTACCTTGACCATTATCAAATTGACCAATGATACCAGCATTATAATTACCCTTTGCAATTATAATACCCTTATAGTAGCATCTTTGAACATCGATAACATATTTATCTGTTTCATTCTTAACACGTCCAATGATACCACCAACGTTACCACCAGCATCATTACCATCACCTAATACGGCATTAGTATAGCAATCTCTTACAGTTAAATTAACCATATTTTGATCTGAATTCTTTTGAACATTACCGATAATACCACCTGCATACTTATTAGTAGCCATAATTACATAATCATTTGTAAAATCAGTTACCGCAGTTACTAAATATAATGGGTCGATATTCTTTACTTCTGCACGTTCTAATAATTCAGAAGTATAAGTATATGGATTTACAAGCGAACAATTAGAAACATAATTTGTCATACCTGAGATGATACCGATAATACCACCTACACCTTCACGACCAACCATCTTAACTCTAGTAGCATGAACATCATATACATAACCACCTTGAAGATCACCAATAATACCGATTTGACCCTTAGATGTATTTCTATTAGTAATTGATATATTATCGAAATTAACATTCATAATTGTACCATTTGATACCTTATAGAAAATGTTAACATTCTTATTTGCTGAATCAGCATTAATTACAATATTAGAAATTGTATGATCGTTACCTGTGAATAAGCTTGAGAATGATTGATATTGTGCCTTATCTCTTAATTCCCAGTTATACTCATATGAAGAACCTGCTGCAGGTGTATGGAAACCAGTAAAGTCTAAATCATTTTGTAATGAGTAAATTGTAGTAGTTGAAGGAACCTCATCTCCAATCTTACCAGTAGTAGCAAGATTATAGAATTCTTCTCTAGTACTTACATTTATTACACTAACTTCAAATGAATGAACTACAGCTGAAGAAACATTTGATTTATTCTTATTTAAAACTACATAATAACCATAGTAAGCACCTGAGTTATCACCAGTAAATTCTGCTGAAATATAATCAGAATCAATTGAAACAGACTCTACTTCTGGTCTAGCAAGTAATTGTTCTGCTGTTAAGCCAACAATAGGTGTCTTAGAGTAAATTGCATAAATATCGCCATAAACATTTGATACATATGAATTTACAGCAAAGCCTGAATTATTTAACACAACAACTGGAGTGCCCATAGTACTAATAGAGCAATCTGGGTCTAGAATATAAACAGTATATTCAAATTCCTCAGTAATAGTTGTATCTGATTTTAATACAGCCTTTGTAATAACCTTATAAACACCAGGAACTGATGTATAAACCTTATCTACCTCAGCAAATTGTGAATTAGCATCAGTAGCATACTTATAAGTAGTAGTCTTAGTATATAATGATTCATCTAGCTTTGAAGCAGTATTAGATGATGAATCTGTTGCGTATACTGTAGGTTCAACGAATGTACCATACATTAAAACCTTAAACATTGTATCATTAGAAGTTGAAACTAAAGCACCTAAAGATTGTTTTTTTGGCATAACTGTGATTTCAAAATTCTTTGTTACAGATGCCTTACCCTTAGTAATAGTTGCAGTTAATGTAACATTAGTCTTCTTAGAAGGAGTATTGATAACTGCAGTTGAGAATGCAGATATAGATGCAGAAATCTTTTCTGAATTATCAATTGTTATTACATTTGTATTACTTGATTTCCATCTAATTTCAGCGCCAGCTATAACCTTAGCAATCTCAAAATCTTGGAATGTTGCTCTAGAATTTGTTAAAGCCTCTAAAGTATTCTTTACTGCGCTAACTATAGCTTCATCTTCAGTCTTACATCCTTCAAAATTTAATGTATCGTAATGAGTGTAATCAGCAGCACTAGTCTTATCTAAGCTTGCACCTACTGGCTTACCATCACAATATGTCTTTAATGATGAATTATCTGCTAATTGTACTAATCCACCCATATTAACAGATCTATCTTTATTTCTAAACTTAGTATCAATTTCAAATAAATCAGAAATAGTTTCTAATGATGAGCACTTAGCATTAATAGGCTCTAATTTTTTAAAGTCAGAAGCCTTTACATATTCAGCCTTAACTTCACCAGCATTAAATGCAACATCTGTGCTTGTTGTTGTATAGATTGAAGCATCTGAATAATCACCATAGATTCTATATTGCTCTTGGCCATTATTGTAGCTTGTTTGGAAAATTGAATATGCTGTAACACCTCTATATTTATCAGCATTGTAGCTGTTTTCAGCACCTTCAGCAGCTGTATCAAAATCATCTTGGTTATCAATATATGATAATAAACCATAATATGAGTTATAAGAAGTTGTTGAACGAGCTAGGTCGAAATTGTTTGATTTATTAGTACTTAGGTTTTCACCTCTAACTGTACCAACATTACCATTTTCGTCTAAACCGATACAGTTATTATATGCTGTACAATTTCTTAAATCTAGGAAGCCTGGATTTGAGTTATCACCAAAGCCATGTAGCTTATTATTGAAGGCAAGACAGTTTTCAACAATAACGTCACCCTCCATAACTGATCCACCTAATTTAAATCCGATACCATCACCATTTAATGTATCATATGACTTAAATGTATTACCATTAGCATCTGTTCTATCAATTTGATATGGTAAGAAGCCATTTTCGAAAGATACACAGTTATATAGCATAACAGTACCGATATTTCCTGAATCTTCCTTAGCATACATATCCCAACCATCGTCAGAATTTCTGAATGCTATACATCCATCAAATACGTTACCGAAGCCTACTGTAAGCTTAGCAGCAAAGCCATCAGCATTTTCACCAAATGTTTCATCATCATAATTACCAAATGATGTACAATTCTTAATTAAGTTAAATGATGGCCAGTCACTAATTTGGCTATCACTTGAATATGCTCTACCTAATTGAAGACCAGTATCCTTATTTGAATAGAATAAACTATCCTCTATGATATTATAGCTTCCAGCAATGTAAAAGCCATTATCACCAGAATTACATACTTCTATATTTTGGAAATGCCAATAATCACCATAAACCTGAATACCACGCATATTATCTTGGAATGGTTGCTTATGGAAGTCAAATACTACTCTTCCATCTGCAGGCTTTACAGTAATATAAGCATTTGGCTTACCTGAATTTTGTAAATTTTGTCTTGTATCATATTCATATCTACCTGATTTTAATAAAATAGTATCACCAGGACCAACCTTTGAACATGCTGTAGTAAATGAATATGGACTAGCTTCAGATCCATCACCAGTTTTATCATCGGCAGTTGGAGAAACATAGAATGTTTCAACTACCTCCTCAGGTGTATTATCACCTGGCTCAGCTGGTTGCTTATTATCTTTACAAGAAGCTAATGTTACTATCGTACCTAACGCTAAAAAAGCAGTTAATGATTTAAATAATTTATTTTTCACTTTTCTACACCTCCTACTTTTCCATCGCTACAACAATACCACTGAAATACACTTGAAGATTTGATTTAATTAAGTAAGTTCCAGCAGCATCTACTTCAAATATAAATTGTTCGATTTGTTGCTTTAATTTTGATTCATCTGTAAATCCTTGTAATTCATTACCTTCATCATCGTATAATAAATCACCATTTAAATTATAAATGCCGACGTCTCTTGATGAATTATCACCAGTAGATGCTACATAAACAACAATCTTTGCTGGACCAGAAACAGTTACAGATACATAAGAGTTTTCACCCTTAATAGTCATTCTTGTACCGAAGTTTAAGCTACCATACTTATCTTGACCAGCTTTTCTATCCTCATACTTTTTAACATTTGTCATCTTAAAGATTCCAGAAGAATCTAGTGTATAAGTACCTTCAGTAGCATTTGGAATATCTTCTGCCTTAGTGAATACTTCGCCACCATAAATAGGACTGCCACTAGCATCTAATGATACTGAATAAATATTACCTGTAACAATGTTATATTTTTCAGATTCAGTAATAGTAACATTAACCTCTTTAGCTAAATTAGCTAATTCTGAACAAGAAACGCTTGCCTTTTGTGTACCTACAACAAATGGTGATACACCAGTAATTGTAAATTGCTCTGGATTATAATCAACAATTTCTTCACCAGATACTTTTCTCTTTACCTTAAATTTCCAGTCATCAAAACTTACGTCAACTACGTCAGCTACAAACGTAGTTGTTCCACTATAGAAGCTGAATGTTTCAACTTCATCATTAACATTTATAACAACAAATGAATTTACCTCGTAATTTTTTGTTTCGCCATTGATTGTTACTGGCTCAGGCTTATAAGTGATTTTTGCAATATATGTGCCTCTCTTAGTTAAGTTAACATTAGAATAGTCAATATATATTTTAGAATCAGGTGTTGTTCCATACGCTGATCTATCTGTAATTAAAGCTGCCTTATCCTCAATTTCTTTACCAGACTTATAATAGTGAACAGTTGCTCTAAATTGATTTAAATTTATTTTTTTATTTCCTGTTGCATCAAGATCATAATCATAAACCTTCTTATTTACATATGTAACCTCAATACCACCTACATATTCAATACCTGCATCATCAAATTCAGATGAAATAACATCAACATTATATTGAGTAGTTCTTACTGTTCTACCGTAACGATATGTTACATCTACAGGATATCTTCCGATATTATAAAAATCTACCTTTGAAGAATCAACTGTTAAATCAGTTGTTGTGAATGAGCTGTTTGTTCTATCACCATTCTCATCATACAGTACGAAGTTAGCGTTGGCAGTTAAGCCTGTAGAATCAAAACTTTGACCTAAATAAAACTTTGTTTTAGCTGTTGATTCAACAATAGAAATTGAAGTCATAGTAGCATTGTCATAATCAAATCCAACCTCTTCAGTGCCTTCACCAGTATCATTGTTTTTGTTATCACATGATGCTAAAGCACATAATGATATACCAGCTACAACAAAAAATCCTATCTTTTTTAATAAATTCATTTTGTTTACCTCCTTTTGTAAACGCTTTACATGTTATTATAAAATATAATAACCTGGTAGTCAAGGAAAAAATAACCCAAAAAACTTGGGTTATTTTGTGTAACAATATGCTAAATAATAGTTCTCTTTTGCTAGAGATTTTACTGTCTCTATTTCTTCTTTAGTAGGGTTAATAATAAACATTGTTGGACCACTACCAGTTATATGTGGTTTTAGGCCTTTTTTAACTAAAGAATTATAAAATTCATTCAAATCTTTATTCATCGATAAAGCTGTTTTTTCTAAATCATTAAATACATTTTTTTCTAATAATTCAATATCTTTCTTTTCTAAGGCTTGCTTAACATTTTCTAACTTATCAGCCTTTGATGTTTTATCATAAACGTATTTTTTATAAACTCTTTTTGTTGAAAGGCTAATGTCTGGTTTAACAAGCAGTAAATTAAAATCAAAAGGCTCGAATTCAAATGGAGTTATTATCTCTCCTCTTCCTGTACACATCGCAGGAAGTAAATCTAAGAAGAAAGCTACATCAGAACCTAATTTTGCTGCAATTTCTTTTAATTCTTCATTTGTTGCATTTATATTAAAAAGTTCACATAAGCCAATTAAAGCTGCTGCCGCATCTGAAGAGCCTCCTGCAAGACCAGCTTCACTTGGAATTCTTTTAATTATTTCAATTTCAGCAAATTCAGTAATACAATATTTTTCCTTAAAAAGCTTTAAGGCCTTTTCTACTATATTATCCTCATAATAGCCATCTAATACATAAACATGGTCATATTTTGATTTTTCTAAAGTTAATTCATCATAAATAGATATAGGAACCATAATGTTATTTACCTCATGGTATCCATTTAACTCCCCTTTAACCTCAAGAGCTAAATTAATCTTTCCATACGCTCTAACCTTAATCATTTTTATCACCCTTTCCAACTATATAATCACTAAAATTGATAAAATCAATAATATCTAATTCCTCAGATCTTACGGTTAATTTTATATTGAAATGGTTCAACATTTCAACTATAAAATCCTTATCGTAATAGTTTTGTAAATTATTAATTAACGTCTTTCTTCTTTGAGAGAAGCATAATCTTATAAACTTAAAGAAGAATTCCTCATCTAAAACATTATATTTTTTATTTTCATAAACATTTAATACGATAACGCTAGAATCTACATTTGGAGCTGGAATAAAGCACTCTCTTGATACATTAAAGGCTTTTTTAGCCTCAGCTCTATACTTTATTGCGATAGATAGTGCATTATAATCCTTTGTTTTAGGATTACCACAAATTCTATCTGCAACCTCCTTTTGCATCATCATAACATATTTTGAAATTCTATCAGTTTTTTCAAGTAAACCTAATATAATAGGTGTAGTTATATAATATGGTAAATTTGCAACCACATATATTCTATCATAATTTTTAAAATATGTTTCAATATCATTATTTATATCAGCCTCTAAAATATCTTGATTCAATATTTTAAAGTTGCTATAGCTTTTTAAATTATCCTCTAAATAAGATATTAATTCAGAATCTATTTCATAGCATAAAACAAAGCCTGCATTATTTACTAAATGCTCTGTTAAGCTACCGAGACCAGGACCTATTTCAATAACACCTATATTTTTATTTAATTCTGAAGCATTAACAATTCCATTTAAGATATTATTATCAACTAAGAAATTTTGACCAAATTTCTTTTTTATTTTAATATCATTTTCCTTCAAAATAGAATTAATAAATGCTTTATTTCCTATTTTAGCTTGCATATTAACGCTTCAACCTCATCCTTTTTAAGTCCTAAAATATTCAATCTTTTTAAGATTGTTTTACCATTAGGCTTACCTAAATTTAGATAATCAGCTAGCTTTTCTCTTATAATAGCACTATTATTAGAGCCTATTAAGCCTAAATCAAATAAATCATTCATATCTAAATAATTTTCATTTTTATTAACAATTAAAATACTATCTAATGCTTCCTTAATTAACTCTTTTGAAGCATGCTCTATTCCAACCTTTTTATTGTTGTAGCTAATACAATCCTTTTTTCTTAAAAATAATTGCTTAGCATTTGGAGCTACCTCTAGTATTTTCTTTCTAATTCTTTCACCAGGATAATCAGGATCAGTAAAGATAACAATTTCATTATCCTCACTTAATTTTTTTATTAAATTAAGGGTTTCCTTAGATATCTCACTACCATTAGTAACTACAACATCTAAATTAGGATATACAGCCTTAATTTTAGCCTCATCATGATATCCTTCAACTACAATTATATTTTTCATATTTCTTCAAAAAAGTAAATTCTTTCTACTTCCTTATAGCTTGAGCTTGAGAAGCTCTTAACAATATTTGAATATTGGTCAATAGATTTAATCTTACCAGATGGAAGTAATACCTTAATATCATTAATATCACTCTTTTTAGCATGTAGGTATGCTGAATTTGATACTGTAAGTTCCTTATAAAAATATTTTCCATATTCATTATTATATTTTTGTTTTAATTCCTTTAAGAATTCCTCTGTTGGATCATCTGCCATATCTATATAATTGAATAAATGTCTAGATTCAAATGCGTTCGCAAGTGTATTTAAGACATAATCATCTGATTTAGTTAATTGCTTAATAAAGCCATTAACATAGGCATCATCAAGCTCGATATAAGCATCAAGATCTGAATTCTTCAACACCTTTAAAAATGACTCGATAGGAGCGTCAATTTTAACGTTTTGATCTGATAAATCTTTAATTCTTTCATATATCTTTTCTAAAAGTAGCTCATACGCTCTTGCGATTGGATGATAATAAACCTGAAAATACATATGATATCTACTCATTAAATAAGATTCAATAGATAAAACACCACTTGATCTTACGACAATTTTATCATCTATAATCTTCATAGATCTTAAAATTCTTTGATAATCGATAATACCATAGCTTGCGCCTGTAAAATAAGCATCTCTTGATAGATAATCCATTCTATCAACATCAAGTTGTGATGAAACAAGTGATTCAATTAAAGGATATTTGCCACTATGTGAAATAATTCCAGCAACATCCTCCTTTAAATCGCCTAATATTTTAGATACATCAGTTTTTTCATCTAAAATAATTCTTACAGTCATTTCCTCATGATCTGTATCGATAGTTGATTCAAAGGCATGTGAATATGGACCATGACCAACATCATGAAGTAAGGCAGCACATAAGAAGACTACCTTCAAATACTCACTAATATTTTCCATACCATCTATTTCATTTATAGCTAAATTAGCCATTTGGTATGCGCCTAAGGAATGAGTAAATCTAGAATGCTCTGCAGTTTGAAAAACCATGCTAACACCACTTAATTGTCTAATTCTCCTTAAACGCTGAACTTCCTTAGAATCTATTAAATCACTAATAATTTTATAATCAACCTTTATATATCCATAAAGAGGGTCTCTAAATACTTTAGTTCTAGGTAATTTTTCAAACATTTGACACACCTTCCCTTATATAATATGTTACAATTTTTTTCAATAATTTTCAAACTAAAGAAAAAATGACTATAAAAGTCATTAAATCCAATAAGCATATAGTACTAAATCTTTTGTTACTATAGCTGAAAAATTATAAGGTTTCGTATATTCTAAATCTAAATACCAGCCATTGAAGGTATAACCTGATTTTTTAGGGGTAACAGGAGGATTTACATTAAATCCCTCACTAACCCTTACATCATCTATTTTAGTTCCACCTAAGGTATCAAATTTAACAATATATATTTCTATCCATCTAGCATATAATGTAAGATCACTTTCAACTATTTCACCAAATTGATAGGGAATTGTTAATTCCTTATCTAAATACCAGCCATTAAAGGACGTACCTTCCTTTTTTGGCACAAAAGGTACAGTTAAAATAGAGCCAGAAATAACTCTTTTAGGTGCAATTTTAGTTCCACCATTAGTTTCAAATGTGACATTATAAAAATAAGTCGTATTATCATCAGCACTACTAACATAGGTAGAAGGAACTGAAGTATTACAGCTTGTAAGATATATTAAAATTACGATTAATAACAACGATAATTTTTTCATATAATAGCACCTTAAGATATATTATATAACAAAAATAAAAAAAGTGGGATGCTATCCCACAAATTTTAAATATTACTTGTCATCATACATATCTTCGTAGTCATCCATAAGGTCATTATACTTGTCCTCATTGAAGCCTTCTTCAGTATATGTTTCTAACTCCTCATCATCTTCTAATTCGCCGTCATCAGATTCTTCCTCATCTAATTCATCCTCATCAGATTCCTCATCGTAATCATCTTCATCTTCAAGATCTTCTTCGTCATCTAATTCGTCTTCACTTAGATCGTCTAAATCTTCATCCTCATCATTATCATCAAGAGTAGTTTCATATTGATATTCTTCTTCCTTAGTAACGAAATCAGAACCATCCTTGTCATATTGCTCTAAAGGTTGACGAGATTTTAAATCCCACATATCTTCGCCCATATAAACGAAATTTGAGCTTGCAATCATATCAACATATAATTGTGCAGCTAATTCTATATCATTAACATCGAAACCTTTTTTAGCTAAAGTATCTCTAATTAATTCGTAAATATTGTATAATCCATCATGGTCTTCCATCAATTGTGTTGCAATTTCTATTAAAGACATTTGTTCTACATTTTCCATTTAAGTGCCTCCATTAAATTATAAGCCTTTTTATTTTACTAAATAAACGTCAAATTTTCAAGTGTAAATCGTTATCAAAATTTTATGATATGAAATGGCATTATCGTCAATAATTAAGCTATAGCCTAAAGAAAGATTTTTTCCATCAAATTTAGACTCATCACAAAAGCACTCAAAATCAAATTCTAAACCATTTGAATTCTTATAATTTCCTTTGGTTTTTTTATTTAATTCTAGTTCTAATTTCATATCGACATTACCCATTCTTTTAAAGATGATTTTATCATTTAATACAATTAAATTAATAATTGTATTTTCTAACGATTTATCATCAAAAATATAGGTGTTTTCACTTAATATTGCCTCAACTTCAAACTTAGTTTCGTTATCGTTTGAATCGACTGAATAAAAAGAAATAATCATTTATATTCACTTCTACCCTCAAAAGCTTTTAATACTGTCATTTCATCAGCATATGATAGGTCTCCACCAACTGGAAGACCATAAGCTAATCTTGTAATTTTAATGTTATATTCCTTAAATAATTCCTTTAAATATCGTGCGGTAGTTTCGCCCTCTAGGGTAGCATTTGTAGCTAAAATTATCTCATCTACCTCACCATTTTTAACCTTATTTTCTAAGGAAGTAATATTTAAATCTGAAAGACCAATTCCTTTAGAAATACTAATAGCTCCATTTAATACATGATAAATTCCACTATAAGAATTTATTTTTTCAATTGTAAATAAATCCTTAACAGTTTCAACAACTAAAATTTGTCTATGATTCCTAGAATCATCACTACATATTTCACAAAGCTCATCTTCGCAAATATTACCACAAGAAGGACATATTTTTATGTCCTTTTTTATTGAAATAAAGGAATTAGAAAAATCATCAATTAATGCCTCATCCATATTCATAAGAGCATAAATTGCATATCTTTCAGCTGTCTTTTTACCTACACCAGGTAAATTTTGAAAGCATTCAATTAAATCTTCTAAAGCCTTTGGATATTTCATCTTAGAATAAACCCATTCCTCCAAAGCCACCTAGAGCCTTTTTAGTTTCAGCTTCAATCTTCTTATTAGCATCATTGATAGCAAGAACAATCATATCTTGAACCATTTCAACATCATCAGCTAATGCTTCCTTATCAATTTCAATTGATAAAACCTCATGAGTACCCTTAACCTCAGCCTTTACAACGCCCCCACCAGCAGTACCTGTAAATACTGTTTGTTCAAGCTTTTCTTGAGCAGCCATCATCTCTCTTTGCATTTTTTGTAATCTCATCATTTGTGCTTGATTCATATTATTATTCCTCCATTATTTTTAAATTATTATCAAATAAATCAATTAAATTCTGTTCATCTTCATCCTTTTTAACTTCTACATTAACAGGACTTACTCTCTTTTTAATACCTAAGTTAAATTCATCTAGACTTGGCTTAGGATTATCAATTGGATCATATTTTTTCTTATAATCCGCTAATATTTTAGCGCAAACCTGCTTAGGTAAGCAAATATAATCTTTTATATCAATATTTAAGTCATTAAATATTTCTATTATTTTTTGGTAATTTTCATAAGACATTACTCTATTACAGAAGCCTACATCCTGTAATTCAACTATAAATGAATCAGAGGATGCCGCAATAATTTTACCATTTGTTAAAATTTGTATTGCAAAATTATTAGCATATTTTTCTGAAATCTTATCCCATACCCGATTTAATTTATTTCTATTTTCCTTAGATGCGTTATTTAAGATATTTTCTACATCCTTAACTGTAACATATTCTCCAGCTGGCTCTGATACCTTTATTTCAGCTTTTGGCATCTCAACAGGCTTTGGAGCCTCAACAACTGGTTCTACAGGCTGTTCAACCTCTGGTTCAGCATAAGATTTTTCCTCATAATGCTTCATAAGCTCAGGAGCTGGAGTCGAAAATACATAATTTTGTTCAACCTTTGGTTTTTCCTGTTCCTTAGCTAATAAATTAGATATAGCCATTTCTAATGATTCGACTCTATTACTTAAATTTGCGATATTATTTAATTCATTATCATTCATCTTTAAAATAGCTAATTCTAGGAAGGCTCTTTTTTGAGTAGAAAATCTCATTTGAGTTGAGCTATCGTTTAAAATATCTAGCCATTTATAGATAATTGCCTTAGAAATTTTATTAGCGAAGCTCTTGAAATTTTCATCATCAAACATCATTTTTCTATCTAAGATAGAATTGTTCTTATAAAGAAGTACATCTCTAAGGAATAAAATTAAATCGTTTATTACCTTTGGTACCTCCTTACCCTCCTTTAGGATTGAATCTAAAATTATTACTGCGTTAGTTTCATTTTCATCTACGCAATTAGATAATAATTCAATCATCTTAGTATAAGAAATGTTGCCAGAAACATTTAAAACATCATTTAAAGTGATTGATTCACCGGTAGAATATGAAATACATTGATCAAATAATGATAATGCATCTCTCATACCACCTTCAGCAGCTGTCGCAATTTGATTTAAAGCTGCGTCATCAATTTTAATATTTTCCTCATTTGCTACAATTTTTAATCTTTTTAAGATATCATCTGTAGAAATTGATTGGAAATCAAATCTTTGACATCTAGATAAGATAGTATTTGGTAGCTTATAAGGCTCGGTAGTAGCTAAAATAAATATTACATAGTGTGGTGGTTCCTCCAATGTCTTTAATAAAGCATTAAAGGCAGCATTTGATAGCATATGGACCTCATCGATGATATAAACCTTATATTTAGCTACAGTTGGTAAATATTTAACTGTATCTCTTAAGATTCTAATATCATCTACAGATGTATTAGAGGCAGCATCTATTTCAACAACATCAGCTATTACACCCTTAGTAATGCCTTCACAGACACTACAGCTGCAGCATGGCTCTATTGAAGGACCATTTTCACAGTTTAAGGCCTTAGCTAATATTTTAGCTAAAGATGTCTTACCTGTACCTCTAGGTCCGCAAAATAGATAAGCGTGAGCTACCTTATTTAATTTTATTGCATTTTGTAATGTAGTTATTATATTTTTTTGACCAACAACCTCACTAAATTTTTGAGGTCTATAGGCACGATATAATGCTTGATATGCCATAAAATCACCTATCCTAAATAATAAATATGCTTAACATGATTTTCATCAAAATAATGGTAATATGAAATATATGTATCAGATGATACTATTAGATCATAAACTGATGTTGCAAATTCATCCTTATTTAAATTTTTACCAATTTTTTTAAATGAATTTGCGATAATATCTGTACAATATTTTTTATTAACTGTATCAAAAATAAATGAGAAGTTATAATTATCTCCAACCTGAGAAATTGCATCGCTTATAACTATCTTTTTTTCTTCCTCAGTCATCTTAACTCTAAGTCCTATTACCTCAGTAAAACTACTAGTATTTAACCAGTAAAATCTATCTAAAACTTCGGAAGGATTATCACCTGGATTTAGACCTGTTGCCTCAACAGAACAATACTGATTTGTAGTTGTTTCAAAATCGTGATAATCCTCGATACATAAAGCGGCATGACCACCAGCAAAAAATGATATAAAATCACTTACAAATGGATTGATTAAAGTAGCCTGAGTAGACACTAAAATATCACCACTTACACCAGGATATGCATCGTTTGAGGTTGGAATAAAAGCTTTCTTGTCTTCATCTGATTCAACAAGATAATATTTTATATTATCTGTTGAAATATCTTCTTGAAGGACTCCTTTTTGCTTAAATTGTTCAACATAAACTACCTTTTCTGTATTCTGTACAATAGCAGTTGTAAGAGCTCCTAATACTACAAAAATTATTAAATTTTTTAATATTAAAAACACAAATTTGAACATACTTCTCATAATATAAATTTTACCATATTTTAATCAAATAATAAAGGTATATTATAAAGAAAAAAGTACTTAAATTTTATACCAATTTAAGTACTAATTTTACTAGTTATTTTCTTCTTTATTTGAAGGCTTAATAACGATTGCTCTATTCTCGCCTTCACCCTCTGATTCTGTATAAACGTCTCTCCATTCAGCAAGCTTTTCATGAATGATTCTACGTTCAAATGCGCTCATAGGTTTTAATTTAATAGGTTGCTTAGATTTGATAACATCCTTAGCTGTTTTAGTAGCTAAAATTTCTAATTGGCGAGCTCTATTGCTCTTATATCCACCAATATCTAAAGTAGTAACAACCTTTTCCTTTGTATATGATGAAATTAAGTTTCTAACTAATATTTGTAAAGCCTCTAAAGTCTTACCCTTAACACCAATTAAAAGTGAATTTTCATATGTATCAATTAGATAATGAATTTGTTGTTCATTATTGATGCTTCTAGCTTCAATTTGATAGCCAATATGCATAGATTTTAAAATATTTTCTAAATATTTTTTACCTTCTAATGTTAAATTAACATCTACAACAGCTTCACAATTTAAGCCTTCAGGTAATTCACCTAAAAAATTAATAAAAATTTTATCACTAGAAATATGTAATTTTTCAACAGCAACATTGATAGCTTCATCACTATTTGCTGCTATAAATTCTACCTTTTTTTGCATAATTTTTCTCCTTTAAACTATCTTAGGCTTATTTGCTTCTGCTTGCATCTTATAGTACTTTCTTTCGTTTAACCATCTACCAACTTGAGATTGGAATAGCTGATAAACTTGACCAATTAACCAATAAATAGCAAGTGAAGTAGAGTTTAATGACATAAATACGAACATTACAGTCATAACATACATCATAATCTTCATTGATTTATTAGCTTGAGCATTTTGATTTGGATGCTTCTTTTGATACTTAGGAGGTCTAGAAGATAGTTTTTGTTGTAATAATTGTAAACCACCAAATGCTAAAGCAATTACAACAGCAAAAATCTTATCCTTAACCTCTGTTGCACTAAAGAATGAGGTATTAATCTCAAAGAAACCAAATAATTTAGTATTAGTTAAAGCAAATGAACTCTTATAAGTTACGCCTACCGCACTATTTATAACATCAAATGAAGTCTTGTTAATTCTTTGTACAACCTCATACATTGCCATAAATATTGGGAATTGAATAAGCATAGGACCAAAGCATCCTAAAGGACTTACACCATACTTTTTGTATAGTTTCATTGTCTCCATTTGCATTTGTTGCTGAGATTGAGGGTCCTTTCTATTTGCATATTTCTTTTGAATCTTAGCCATTTCTGGTTGAATCATTGTCATTTGTAAGCTTAAACCATTTTGCTTTGAGTAAATTGGCCATGCTAATGTTCTAACTATAATAGTGGTAAAGAAAATACCCCAGAAGAAGGAATTTCCTAATGCCTTACCAATATTTGAACATAACCAAGCGATAGGCCAAGAAATTAGGTTAACTGGCCAAGCAAATAATGCATTAAAGAATCCATTACCATTATTCCATAATTCTACCCATTCATTCCGGTAAGTAGTATATGGTTTTTGATACCAGTTAGCTGCATCAAAACGACAGCTTGTTAAGCTCACAAGTAAAAAAGCAATTAGAACTACAAAAATAATTTTAAATCTATTTCTATAGAAAAAATTAGTCATTTTTTGCTCCTTTTAATATATTTAATTTAGTTAATAGATATATTAATTGCTTCTGCAAATCCTTAAATTCTAAATTTTTAGAATTTGGCTTTGCAATAATAAAAATATCTATATTTTGTTCAATAGGTATATTAATTTGATCTAAAATAGCTGTAATTCTTCGTTTTAAATGATTTCTTTCGACAGCTTTTCCAATTTTTTTACCTACGCTTATCGCATATCTAAAGTGGCTGGTTTTAGGATTTGTCATTTTATATATTGAAAAATAAGAATTTGCACTGTATTTTCTATTTTTCAATATAGTTTCTATTTCTTGATTTTTCTTTACGCGATATTCTTTTTTCATTTTTGATAAAAAAAGTACAACCATGCTAATTATTGATAATTGATCTGGTTGTACTAGTTATGTCAATTTATTAAATTAAACAGTTAATTGTTTTCTGCCTTTTTTACGTCTAGCAGCTAAAACTTTTCTACCATTCTTAGTTGCCATTCTTGCACGAAAACCATGAGTTACTTTTCTTTTACGTTTATTAGGTTGATAAGTTCTTTTCATATTCTAAAAACCTCTCTTTCTTTTCTAAAACCACGCTCATAGATTTTATCAAAAAAAATATTCAATGTCAATAATAGTTTTTTAATGCATTTTTTTCTTTATATATAATAATAAGGATAGACTATTTCGAAAATTTTCGTTGATTACGAAATTTTTTAGTTTTATTTGACATATTTTAACAAAATTTAATGGTATAAAATTGATTTTTGTTATGATAATTACGATTTTAACTACTATCAAATTTTATGCAATTTTTTTATCCAAAAATTTTTTTTAAAAAAGCGATTAAAATGTGAATAAAAAATACAAATAATTATCCCCATGTGATTATGTCATTTTCATAAAAAAATGGCTATTTTTCAACAAAAAACCCCTAAATTATCCACATTTTTGGATTATTTTCATAAAATTAGCCCTTAAGTTATCCACATTTTGTGTGGAAAACTTTTTGTTGATTTTGTTTTTTCTTGTGTTAAAATCTAAACTACATTGGGGTGTGAAATAGCGATGAATAAGTATCAGGAATTATGGAATGAAACTAGGGACTATCTTGCGAAAAATTTAACAGAAAATACTTTTACGGAAACGTTTGAGGATGTTAAGGTAGTTTTGAAGGAAGAAAATGGAATTATCTATGTTTTAGTTCCTTCAAACTATATACAAAGTAAGATAAATAATTTATATTCTAGACAAATTAAAGAAATATTAGAAAAACTAACAAAGGAAAAAGTTAAATTTAAATTTGTATTAAGCGATGAAACAATTTCAAAGGTAAAACCAGCTTTTTCACCAATCAATGAGCATAATTTAAATCAAAATTATACCTTTGAATCATATGTTGTTGGTGACTCTAATAAATTAAGCTATTTAACTGCGTTAAAGGTTGCTGAAAATCCTGGTACTTGGATTAATCCACTATATATCTTTGGTGGTGTTGGACTTGGTAAAACTCACCTTATGCAGGCTATAGGTAATTATCTAGAAGAAGTTAACCTAACTAGTGAAAAAGAATTTAGAATTTTATATGTTCAGGCTAATGAATATTTAGAAGATTATGCTAAAGCATCTATGGCTCATGATTTAACTAAATTTGAGGCTAAATATAATAATTTAGACCTATTATTAGTTGATGATATTCAAATGCTAAGTAAGGGTGCTGGATCACAACAAGAATTCTTCAAATTATTCAACAATATGACTGAAAGAAATAAACAAATTGTAATCACATCTGATAAGGCCGCAAGTGAATTAAATGGTATCATGGAACGTTTAACATCTAGATTCCAAATGGGCTTTACAGTTGATATAAAACAACCAGATTTAAATCAAAGATTTAATATCTTAAAAAGAAAGGCTTTAGAATCAAGTGAAGAGCAAATTGATGATGAGGTTTTATACTATATCGCAGAAAATTTTGTAAACAATGTTAGAGAGCTTGAAGGAGCTCTAAATAGAGTTACAAAATATTCAATGCTATTAAATAGAAAGCCTAACCTAGATCTAGCTAAAGAAGCCTTAGAAATATTAATTAATGCCCATCCAAAAGACAATAATAAGAATTATGAGGATGCACTTTCTGTAATATCTTCAATGTACAATATTAGTACTACAGATTTACTTGGAACAAGTAGACAAAATAAATATGTTATTCCAAGACATATCGCTATGTATATATTAAAAAATCATTACGGTTTAACATTAAAAAGAATCGGTCAAATATTTGATAAGGATCATACATCAATTATGAATGGATGTAAGAGAATAGAATCTGAATTAAAAACAGATAAACAAATAAAAATGGCTGTGGATTCTATTGTTAAAAAAATATAGTTTTAAGTGGAAAAAATGTTAAAAAAATGATATAATATTATTAGTTGTTTAAAGGATTTTTATAAATTATCCACAAATTCACATTGACATATAATAATAACAATAAATATTATTAAGAATAAATAAAGGAGTCATCATGAACATCACAATCGATAGAGAAGTTTTATTAGAAAATTTAAACATCATAGCTAGAGGCTTACCAGTTAAGTCTCCAATGCCTATATTAACAGGTATTAAATTAGAAGCTACTGATAATGATTTATATATGACTTCATCAAATACTGATATATCTGTAGAGGTTTTAATTAATGATTCATCTTTAAAAATAGATGAAGCTGGTAAGACTGTAATTTTTGGTAAAACATTTATAGATGTAATTAGAAAATGTAATTCAAAAAAGGTTAACTTATATTTAGATGATAAGAAATCATTAGTAATTAAGGCTGATAGATCAGAATTCAATTTAAATATTATGGATTATTCAGACTATCCAAATATTGATTTTGTTACCTTAATGAATCCTCTTGAATTCTCAGCTGAGGAATTTAAGAAGATTGTAAGAGAGACAGTATTCTCAACATCTCAAAGTGAAAAGAAACCAATTTTAACTGGTGTTAATTTTAATAACACAGATAATAAGCTAGTTATTACCGCAACAGATTCATTTAGATTATCTCAAAAGATAGTTGAATTAAATGAATATCCAAATTTCAATATTACAATACCTGCAAAGTCATTAGATGAAATGGCAAGAGTATTAGATAATTATGAGGATAAAGTAAATTTCTACTTCGCTCCAAATAAATTATTATTGAAATATAAAAATGTATTATTCCAAACTAGATTATTAGATGGTAATTATCCTGATACATCAAGAATTATTCCTTCATCATTCCCTATTGTTTTAAGATTCAATAGAGATGAATTAATTGATGCGGTTGATAGAGTATCAATCTTATCACCAAGAGATAAGGAAAAGGATAAGGAAATAACTTATAGTATTATCAAATTGGTAATTAAAAATGATAGAATTATTGAGTTATCAACAAATAATTCATTTACTGGAAATGCTAAGGAAGAAATTATTCCAACAGATATAGAAGCTACAAATTCTATTTCAATAGGCTTTTCAGCAAGATATTTTATAGAAGCCTTGAGAAGTTTTATGTCAACTGAAATTACAATGAGCCTATCTGGAGAAGTTAGACCATTTATAATTAAAGGTGACTATGATAGTAATTTAACTCAATTAATATTACCAGTAAGAATGGACTAGAGGCTAGAAAGTAGCCTCTTTTATTTTAAGAAAGAAGCAAGAAGAAAAGAAAAAAGGGGAAAATTAAAAAATGAAAAAAGTATTTATTATATTATCTATGTTTTTTGCTGTATTTTTAGCAGCATGTGATAATAAAAAAGCGGAGGAAACACCACCTACTACTAAAGAATATACTATAAAAATGATTTATGATGAATCATTACCAATTTCAACTTCATTTTTATTTACAACAGAAGAAAATACTACTATAACAAAAGATTTATTATCTTCATTTATAGGTAATGTTGATTATTATGAAATTGATAATTTTTATGATGATTTAAATTATTCTAATTTAACAACATTTCCATTTGTTTTAAAAAATGATGTTGACTTATATGTTAAATTTAAGGAAAAAGGTCAATTTTATGACATAATGTTTAATTCTAGAGGTGGAAGTGAAATTCCATCAGCAAGAGTACCAGCTAATACTGATTTATATAATTTGCCTATTCCTAAAAGAGAAAATTATGACTTCATCGGTTGGTATACTGACTCTAAAACTACAAATGAATTCGTTGATAATACTAAAATTACAGATAACATAACATTATATGCAAAATGGGAAAAATCAACATATATCTTAACATATTTTGTTGAAGGTGAAGAAAAATCAATGGAAGTAAAAAGAAATACTAAATTAGAAGATATTACTCTTCCTATTAATGAAGGCTATTCATTTGTAGGCTGGTATACTGATTCTAAATGTAATGAAGCTGCTCCTACTGATTTTGTTATGAATAAGAATGCTACATTCTATACAAAATGGGAAGTTCAAAAATTTGATGTTTTATTTAAATATGGTGATCAAACTTTAACATCACAAAGACTTGAAACTGGTGAATATATTACAAAGCCAACTCAAAAATTTGATGTTAATTTAGTATTCCATGGTTGGTATAGTGATGCTAACTTAACTACACCATTTGATTTTAATACACCTGTAACAAAGGATACTACTATTTATGCAAAATATAATGATGTTGCAAATGTTAATTTTTATAATGGTAGAACAGATGAATTATTAGATAATAAAACTATTAATTATAATTCAGAAGTATCATCAATTATTTTTGATCCAACAAAGGATGGCTATTCATTTGATGGTTGGTTTACAGATAAGTATTTTAGAAATGCATTAAACAATACTACAAAGGTTACAGAAAATATGTCTTTATATGCTAAATTTACTAAGCAAAATAGTAATCTAAATGAAGCATATGTTTATCAATCTTCTGCAGGTGGAGTTGTTGAAGGTAAAATAATCGATTTTAATCAATATTTAAAGACAGATGCATATATTCAAGTATCTACTGCAAAAGACTTCCTAGAGGCTTTAAAATTAGCAAAATATGAATATAATAATGATTCTGTTACTAATGGTGTTGTTAATCAAACATTAGTTAAGGAAGGAACTATTCATGTTATAGAAATAACTAATGATTTAGACTTAGGTTATAATGTATTAAAAAATTCTAATTGTGATATGAGCTTAGTAACTGATCATGCTAATTTTGGAAATTATGTTGGTTCTGCCGTAGATTTAAATAGTAGAATGTATGTATATGATAAGATTTATGAATCAGGTATTTCACAAATTAATATTTCAAATATGTATAATTTATTGATTTTCTCTAAAAATAACTCAAAAATAACTCATGCTGGTTTTAAGGTTAATTCATCTAACAATGTAGTATTTAGAAATTTAACTATGGATGAGATTTGGGTTTGGGAAGATAGTCCATCTCTTAATACAGCAAAGAAAATTGGTGATTATGATGTTTGGGGTTGGGCATATTTCAAGATTAATTTTAGTGAATCTATCTGGATTGATAACTGTACATTTGGTAAATCATTTGATGGTCAAATTGATGTAGCTAACCCAACATTTAACACATTATCTACTTATAAGAACTGTCCATATTTACCAACATATGATAGTGGTGTTCATATTTCAAATTGTGATTTTAATGCTGGTAGCGATGATTCAAATGGCTACTTAGTTAAAATGATGGAAGCAATTGAGGCTGAATATCAATTATATTTAAATGATAAATCAAGAGTTAATAATAATACTTGTATGTATTATTTTAGCTTAAGAGATTTAGGTGCATCAAAAGAAGATATTTTATATGGCCTAGCTATCCCTCAAAAGAAGGGCTTCTTACTTGGTGATACAGGCAATTCAGCTGGTACTAAGGTAAAAACTGAAGATGTTAGATTTAAAGAAGATAAAAAATATTATAAGGTAATTGGCTTTGAACCATCAAATGGTAGAGAAAAGGTAGATAATAAAGTAGCTGAAGTAAAGGCTGGTGCTTTAATTGCTGATGCTTATTATGAGGTTGCAGGAAGAACTATAAATAGCTATTATGAACAACAAACACCAGGTCCTGATTATTTCAATAATCAGAATCTAAGAGTTTCTTTTAGTAACTGTAGATTTACAGGTATTGAAGATAGATTACCAAATTGTAGAGGTGGTATAGTTTATTTATATAACTGTATCGTTGATACAACATCTTATGTAACATCTAGAGCTAATTTATTAAAATATCAAGAAGATATTAAAAAAATATATAAAGATGCTAATCCAGGAGTAAAAGAGTCAAATTATAAACTTGCCTTAGTTTCTCAAGCTTTAATTACATGTCTTGGTGGAGATGTATATTCAGATACAGTAATTTATAATAATTTTGCTGGTAACGATTTAGTAAAGAACAATAATTCAGTATTTAGTTCAGATAATGCAAAATATGATCAAAGTGGCTATTCTTTACAAAATTGTTGGTTATTAGAATATAATAAACAAGCTAAATATGGTTCAATGTCATATGATGGACAAACTAATCCATTTGGAACTGTAAATGTTCCTAATGCTTCAATTACAAATTTCTCATTTAGAAATGATAATAATGAGGTTCCATTCTACCTATATAGAGGTGTAGAATTTAATCAAACAAATAGTGAAAATGCTTGTCAATTATTAAATGAATTTATTACAAATTCTAGAAGTTATTTAAAAACTAGAGATAATTATTGGTTAACATCTAACTATACAAATTTGTTATAATTAAGCGAAAAATCGGATGCGAAAGCATCCCTTTTTTTGTACTAATTTTTCTGGAAAAAACGTACGAATAAAAATTTAATTAATTAGTTTATTTTTTATATTTTTATCAAAAATGCCATTTTAAGAGTTTTTTAGTCTTTTCTTTAAAAATCTTATATTTCAATAAAAATTGATTTTAAGGCTAAAAATCATTGAATTTTTTTTTGCTATAATATATAATATTATAGAAGGTAATTTGATATGGAAACTATAAAAATAACAACTGAATTTATTACATTAGGACAATTATTAAAAATTAAAGATTTTATTTCATCAGGTGGGGCTGCTAAGTATTTCTTAGCTGAAAACGAGGTTTTTGTTAATAATGAATTAGAACAAAGACGTGGTAGAAAGCTTTATCCAAATGATGTTATAAAAGTTGATAATCAAGAATTTATAATTAAATGATTAAAAATATCAATTTAAAGAATTTTAGGCTGTTCGACAACATTACCTTTGAAACATCTAATTCGTTAGTTATTTTTAGTGGTAAGAACGCAACAGGTAAAACATCAATTCTAGAATCAATTTATATTTGCTCAACTGGTAAGAGTCATAGAGATAATGATTTAGAAAATGTTATTAAAAAGAATATGGAAAATTCTATAATTGAAATAGGTGCTGATAAGAGATTAAAGGTAGTTATTACAAATAAAGAAAAAAACTTCTTTTTGAATAATAAAGAAATAAATGTCTCTAACTTTATCGGAAATATAAAGGCTATAATGATTAGTCCAAGTGATTTATCAATTATAGATGGTAAAAATCAAGCTAGAAGGCATTTTCTTGATTTAAATATAAGTTTGGTTAATAAAAAATATCTAAACGCTTTAAAGGCCTATAAGAAGCTTTTAAAGGAAAGAAATGAATTATTAAAACAAGAAAATGTTGATTTAAAACTATTAGATGTTTTAACTGATGAGCTTATTGAATATTTAAATGTTATTTATTCATATCGAATTGATTTAATAAATAAGCTTAATAATTATCTAGTTGATATCAGCAAAAATATGAATATTGAAAATATTAGATTAGCCTATGTTAAAAGCTATGATGATGACATAAAAAAATCATTTAAGGATAAACTAAAATATGATTTATTAACTAAGATAACTAATATTGGTATTCATAGGGATACATTCAATGTTTTTATCGATGATATGCTAGCTGATAATTATGCATCTGAAGGTCAAAGAAAAACAATTGTATTTTCAATAAAGGTCGGCTTAATAAAATATATTAAAGAAATTACTGGCGAGGATTCAATAGTTCTTTTAGATGATATATTTGCCGCGATGGATAATACAAGAATTGAAAAGATAACAAATTATATTAAAAATTTTAAACAAACCTTTATTTCAACAACATCTATTATTGATATACCAGATGAGCTGTTGAAAAAAAGTTTAGTAATAAGATTATAGAAGGGATAAATTGTATGGAAAATAATGAATTTAAAAACAACCCTAACGCAGCTGAATATGATGCCTCTCATATTAAGGTTTTAAAGGGTTTAGAGGGTGTACGTGTTAGACCTGGTATGTACATCGGTACAACAGGACCTAGAGGACTTCACCATCTAGTATGGGAAATTGTTGATAACTCAATCGATGAAGCTTTAGCAGGATATGCTGATAATATCAAGGTTGAAATTCTACCTGGCGATGTAATTAGTGTTACAGATAATGGTAGAGGTATGCCAGTTGATATTCACCCAGAAACTAAGCGTCCAGCTGTTGAAGCTATTTTTACTGTTTTACACGCTGGTGGTAAGTTTGATAATTCAAGCTATAAGGTTTCAGGTGGTCTACATGGTGTAGGTGCATCAGTAGTTAACGCATTATCTGAATGGTTAGAGGTTACAATTCATAGAAATGGTAAGGAGTATTCAGAAAAGTTTGAACGTGGTGTAGCAGTATCAAACTTAATTGAACATGGTGTATCAAACCATACTGGTTCATGTGTTACATTTAAGGCTGACCCACTAATCTTTACTGAAACTACTGTTTATGATTATGAAACATTAAGAAGTAGAATTCAGCAGCTAGCTTTCTTAAATAAGGGCTTAACAATTTCTATTAAGGATTCAAGAAATCCTGAAAACGTAATTGAAAACACTTATTGTTATGAGGGTGGTCTAAAGGAATATGTTGAATTCTTAAATACTGGTAAAAAGACATTATGCTCAAACACTATTTATTGTGAAGGTGAAAAACAAAATATCCAGGTTGAAATTGCTTTATCATATAATGAAGAATACAATTCTACAATTTATTCATTTACAAATAATATCCATACTCATGAAGGAGGTACTCATGAGGATGGCTTTAAAATGGCATTATTAAGATGCTTAAAGAAATATGCTGAGGAAAATAAGATATTAAAGAAGGATGAAGAGATAACTGGTGAGGACGTAAGAGAAGGTCTTGTTGCCATTGTTTCTGTTAAGCATCCAGATCCACAATTTGAAGGACAAACAAAGACTAAGCTTGGTAATACTGAGGTTAGAGGTATTGTTTCACAAATTTTTGGTGAATCTTTAGATAGATATTTACTTGAAAATCCAAAGGATGCAAAAACAATTATTGAAAAAGGTTTACTTGCATCACGTGCTAGAATCGCAGCTAGAAAGGCAAGAGAAGCCACAAGAAGAAAATCTCCTTTAGATGGTTTAATGTTAAATAGTAAGCTTGCAGATTGTAGAAGTAAGGACCCTGCCTTATCTGAGATGTATCTAGTAGAGGGTGACTCTGCCGGAGGTTCTGCAAAATCTGGTAGAGATTCTGAATATCAAGCAATCCTTCCTTTAAGAGGTAAGGTATTAAATGTTCAAAAGGTTAGACTTGAAAGAGCATTATCAAATAATGAAATCTTATCAATGATTCAAGCTATAGGTACAGGTATTGGCGAAGAATTTGATATTACAAAGGCTAGATATCATAAAATTGTTATCATGACCGATGCCGATGTCGATGGTGAGCATATTTGTATATTATTATTAACATTCTTCTTCAGATTTATGCCACAATTAATTGAAAATGGTTATATTTATGTAGCTAAGCCACCTCTATATAGAGCTTCTTATGGTAAGACTTTAAAATATGCTTATTCTGATGAAGAATTAGAGGATATTAAGAGAGCAAATCCAGAAAGAAAATATGAAGTTCAAAGATATAAAGGTCTAGGTGAAATGGATGCTGAACAATTATGGGAGACAACAATGGATCCTGCCAATAGAACACTTGTTCAAGTACATCTAGAGGATGCGATGATTGCAAATCAAACTTTTGAAATGCTAATGGGTGAAGAGGTAGAGCCTCGTAAGAAGTTTATCCAAGAAAATGCTCATTTTGCTAATAATTTGGATATTTAGGAGATTATTATGGCTAACGAAAAAGACAATGAATTTATTCGTGCTATGGAAGAGCACAAATATGATAATATTGAACAATTAGATATTAATAATAAAGTAAAATCTTCTTTCTTAAATTATGCAATGAGTGTAATTATCGCAAGAGCCTTACCAGATGCAAGAGATGGTTTAAAGCCAGTTCAAAGAAGAATTTTATATGGTATGAATGAACTTAAGGTTTTCCCTAATGTTCAACATAAAAAGTCAGCTAGAATCGTCGGTGACGTTATGGGTAAATATCACCCACATGGTGACTCATCTATCTATGAAGCTATGGTTAGAATGGCTCAGGATTTCTCTTATAGATATCCTTTAGTTGATGGCCATGGTAACTTCGGTAACGTCGATGGTGATGGTGCTGCCGCAATGCGTTATACAGAGGCAAGAATGAGTAAGCTTGCTATGGAAATGCTAAGAGATATTGAAAAAAATACTGTAGATTTCCAAGATAACTATGACGCAACTGAAACAGAACCAAACCTACTACCTGCAAAGTTCCCTAACCTACTAGTTAATGGTTCAACAGGTATCGCTGTAGGTATGGCAACAAATATTCCACCACATAATCTAGGTGAGGTTATCGATGGCGTTGTTGCTTTAATTCACAATAGAGATATTACATCAGAGGAATTAATGGAATATATTCCAGGTCCAGATTTCCCAACTGGTGCTCAAATTTTAGGTGCTGAAGGCTTAAAATCAGCATATACAACTGGTAATGGTACTATCGTTATCAGATCTAAATGTAAAATTGAACCAATGGATAATGGTAAGAGCCAAATAGTTGTTACTGAAATTCCATATGGTCAAAATAAATCATTATTAATTGAAAGAATCGCAACTGTAGCTAAGGATAAGGTTGTTGATGGTATAACAGATTTAAGAGATGAAACTAATATGAAGGGTATTAGAATCGTTATCGAATTAAGAAAGGATGTAAATCCTGATGTAATCTTAAATATGCTATATAAGTACACACCACTTCAACAAAGCTATGGTATGAATATGATTTGCTTAGTTGATAATAAGCCAATCGCAATCACTTTAAAGGGTGCTTTAGACGTTTATCTAAACCATCAATTAAATGTTATTACTAGAAGAACTGAATTTGATTTAAAGAAGGCTTTAGATAGAATTCATATCTTAGATGGTTATATTATCGCTCAAGATAATATCGATGAGGTTGTGCATTTAATTAGAGATACTAAGGATGGAACTGAAAAACAAAAGCTAATGGAAAGATTCTCATTAGATGATGTTCAAGCTCAAGCAATCCTTGATATGAGATTACAACGTTTATCAGGTCTAAATAGAGAAAAGATCATTGATGAACATAAGGAATTAGAACAAAATTGTGAAGAATATAGAGCTATCTTAGCTTCTGAGGATAAGAAGCTAGCTTTAATTGAATCTGAATTATTAGATATTAAGAATAGATATGCTGATCCAAGAAGATCTGAAATTAGTTTAAATTCTGATATCGATATCGATAATGAAGATTTAATCCCAAGAGAAAATGTAATTATTACAATCACAAATAAGGGCTACGCAAAGAGAATGGCCTTTGATGAATATAAGACTCAAGGTAGAGGTGGAGTTGGTCTTACTGGTATGAAGACAAATTCAGATGACCAGGTTGAATTAATCCTACCTATGATGAGCCACGATTTATTATTACTATTCACAAATCTAGGTAGAATTTATCAAATGAAGGGCTATAAGATTCCTGAAGGCTCTAGAACATCTAAGGGTATTCCTCTTGTTAATACTTTAGATTTAGGAGAAAATGAGAAGGTTGTAGCACTTGCTAATGTTGATAAGCTAGATCATGAGGATAAATTCTTATTCTTCGTTACTAAGAATGGTACAGTTAAGAGAACTCCTCTTGCTCAATATAAAAATATTAGAACAACAGGTATTATCGCTATCGATTTAAGAGATGGTGATGAATTACTACAGGTTGAAGTAACTGATGGTAATAGAGAAATAGTACTTGGTGCATCTAATGGTAAGGCAATCCACTTTAAAGAATCTGATGTTAGACCAATTGGTAGAACTGCAGCTGGTGTACGTGGTATGGAATTGCCTGAAGGTGAAAGAATTGTTGGTATGGCAATTATCACTGAACAGCACAACCAAGTATTAGTATTAACCGAAAAGGGCTATGGTAAGAGATCTAATATCGATGATTATAGATTACAAGGTAGAGGCGGACTTGGTGTTAAGGCTCTAAATGTAACAGATAAGAATGGTAAGCTTGTAGCCTTAAGAGCTGTATCAGATGAAAATGACCTTTTAATTACAACTAATAAGGGTGTAGTTATTAGAATGCATGTTGATACAATTTCTGAAACAGGAAGAACTGCTCAAGGTGTTAGATTAATTAAGATTAGAGAAGATCAATCTATCGCTACTTTAGCAATACTTCTAAAGGAAGAGGAAGCTCCTGTTGAAGAACCAGTAGAAAATCAAGAAAATACTGAAGTAACAGAAGAAACAACTGAACAAACTACTCAAGAATAGGTGATATATTGAAATTCTTAGATATTATTAAGCCAATAATATACATAATAACAGGTCTTGTTATTATCATATTTCATGACTTTATGCTCGATTATTTAGCATATGTTGTTGGTGCTGTTATGATATTAACTAACGTAGAAGCTATTATAGTTGATCTTATTGAAAAGGATCGTGATAATTTTGGCTATAAGATTGGTATAGTAATTCTAGGTATTTTAATGGTCAGTGGTGCAACCTCAGATTTCACATCTATCTGTGTAATTTGGGCTACCATTTCCGTAATTAATGGTGGAAGAAACTTTTCAAAGAGCCTATCTGAAATTAAAAAGGATAAATTTGAAATTGTTATATTAATCCTTTCAATCATTACGGTAGTTTTATCAATTTTCTTAATTATTAATCCAACCCATCATGTAACAACCCATTTAATTTTATTAGGTGTTGAAATTATATTAGATGCTGTTAGATTATTAATTAGAAAACATAAAAAATATAAAGAATTAAATCAAGCAGTATAATTAAATTAGAGCTTAAGTAATAATTTACCTAAGCTCTTTTTAAAAGGAAGTATTAAAGATTAGGGGGATAAGAAATGTATTGTGAGGTATGTGGTAAGGAAAATAGCCAGTTTGTAGCAAGATGTAGTTATTGTGGTGGTAAATTAATTGAGAATAAGCCATCAAATCCTGAGCCTGCGTATAAAAAACTAGAAAATAGTATAGAAAAAAATAAAAATGAATTAAATAATTTAGAAATAGATTTAAATAAAGAAATTCCTACATATGGACCTGGAGAGTATTATATGAAGCCAAGTGGTGAAAGAAAATATTATAGACCTAAATTGAAGCATTTTGTTGATTTATATGAGACAAAAACTGAGACTATAGGTAATATAGTTTTTGTATTAATGATAATTATGATGATTTCCTTTTTTGTTGGTATATTTTTTGTATCTAGTGAGGATAAACAATCTATTGGTATACCATTTATGGTTATCGTTGGTGTTTTATTCGTTGTTATTTCTGTATTATTTATTCTTTTTGGTGGAAATAAAAATGAGTCACGAGAAGCCGCACTTACCCTTAGAACTGGTAAAATAGTTAAGGGTAAAATTAAAAAGAAATATAAAATAGAAAAGAAAAATGAAACATATTATTATGTCGTATTTAGATATAATCATGGAAAAACATTAGAAGAAACTACTCAAAGAATTAAAAAGAATTTATATTCTCAATTATTTGAAGGAGATAATATTGATATTACACTAGGTATACTTGGTGTTATAAATGAAGATCCACAAAGTGTAGAAGAAATATTTAGTAGATTCGTTAAAAAGAGAAAAAGAAAAATTAAAAGAGGTTAAAAATGAAAAGCATTGGAGTAAGAGAATTAGCATATTTCATATGTCAATCTGGTTCATTAACAAATGAATTTTTTTCCAATGCTGATTTAATTAGAGGTCAAAAGGCTCACGACTTCCTTCAAAATAAATATAATGAAAAATCTATTAAAGAATTCTATATAAAACAAGAAATTAATTTTAAGAATAATGATTATATTCTTCATGGATTTATTGATGGATTATTAAATATTGATGATAAGATTATCATTGAAGAAATTAAATCAACAACCTTAGAATTAGATGATATTGATACAGATTATCATAAGGAGCATTTAGCTCAAGCTAAAATATATGGCTATTTATATGGTCTTCAGCATAATTTAGATTATGTAAATATTAGATTAACCTATGTAAGTGTTATAAATTATGAAACTAAAAGCTTCGATAATACAATTTCTATAAATGAGCTAGAGGAATTTTTCTTTAATGTCTTAGAGGAGTATCTAGATTTCTTATGCTTACTTGATGAGGCTACTATCAATAAGGAAAATACAATAAAAGAAATGAAATTTCCTTTTAATAAGATGAGAGATGGCCAAAAGGATTTAATGAAGGCGTGCTATCAGGCAGCAATTAATGGTGATATTTTATACGCTATTGCCCCAACAGGTATAGGAAAGACTATGGCTACAATGTTTTCTACTTTAAAGGCCTTAAAAAGAAATGAAAAGCTATTTTATTTAACAGCTAAGGGCAGCGGAAAAAACGCCCCTATTGACGCTGTTAAAATATTAGCTAATAAAGGTTTAAAGGTTAAAACTATAGATATTACAGCTAAACAAAAAATATGTAATTTAGGTGAAAAAAGCTGTAATCCAGAAAATTGTCCTTTCGCTAAAGGCTACTTTGATAGATTAAAGGTAGCTACTATGGATATCATTAAAAATCATGATATTTATGATAGAAAAACCATAATTGATATTTCAAATAAGCATAAGATTTGCGCATTTGAATTTAGCCTATATCTATCTAATTATTGTGATATTATAATTGCTGATTATAATTATTTATTTGATCCTGCCGTAAGACTTACCTGTTATGACGATGATACATATAAATTAAAGGTATTAGTAGATGAGGCTCATAATTTAATATCTAGAAGTAAGGAAATGTATTCAGCGGCTATCAGTGAAAAGGATATTAAAGCCTTAAGACGTATATTAACTGGCTTTAAGCCTTCTATTAGAAGGGATGCAAATAGTGTTTTAGAGATATTAAATTCATATAGAGATAAGATAGTAGAAAATAGTATATATTGTGATACATTATTTAATATTGATTTAAATTCAGCATTAAGAAAGCTTATTAATTCATGTGATGAGCTATTTGATAAGAATAAAAATGAAAAGATAAAGGATAAGGATGAGGCCTTAGATGTTTATTTTAAAATTATTGGCTTCTTAACGGCAGCTGAAATATATGGCCCTAGCCATAGGCATCTAGCTAAGATAGAAGATGATAATGTAGTAGTTAATTATTACTGTCTTGATGCCTCAAGCTATATATTAGATATAATTCATTCATATACATCAAGTATAGTATTCTTTTCAGCAACGCTTTATCCAATAGATTATCATATTAATTTATTAACTAGAGGAGAAGGAAAGTATTTAGAACTAAAATCGCCTTTTAATCCTAATAATTTAGATATTATTATAAATAATAGCATCTCAACTAAATATAAGGATAGAGCGGCTTCTATTGATGAAATAACAGAAATTATAGAGACTACTGTTAATAATCATAAGGGTAACTATATTGTGTTTTTCCCTTCTTATCAATATTTAAATATGGTTATCGATGCATTAGAAATAGAAGATTATGAAATAATCATTCAAGAGAATAATTTTAATGATGAGAAGAAAGAAGAAATAATAAATAAGTTTAAAAAAGGAAATAATAAATTAGGCTTATTTGTTATGGGTGGTGCCTTCTCTGAAGGTATTGATTTAATAGGTGATGAGCTTACAGGTGTAATAATTGTAGGTGTAGGATTACCTATGATTTGTGATGAAAATAATATTTTAAAGGAATATTTTGATAGCCTTTATAATGAAGGCTTTGATTATGCATATACATATCCAGGTATGACTAAGGTTATACAGGCGGTAGGTAGAGTAATAAGAAGTGAAAATGATAGAGGTATTGCGATATTAATTGATACTAGATTTTTATATTCAAAATATCTAGAGTTGATGCCTCCACATTGGACATTAAAAAAACAAATAACTAATTCTTACATTTTAAAGAATGAAATATTAGATTTTTTCAAAAAAAATGAGTAGGATTCCTACTCAATTTTTATTTATTGCTTCTTTGATAATTCCTCTTCTAGAATGAGCTTAGCATTACTAGTATAAGGATCTACTATTGCAAATTTATAATTTAAATACATATCTTTAGTTACATCTGTATTTTCTAAATCTACAAATATTTGAAAAAATAATGTTGATTTATGATAATTATGGAATTCATTTGGAATAGCCGGATTTATTGAATGAAGACCAACGTGACATTTCCATTCTTCAGTAAATCTTTTTTCAAACATTGTATTAATTACACCATCTTTATTTACTTGATTAATTTTGAAAGTAGAATAATCACTAAAAACAAAATAATCAAATTTTGAATAAGAATAAATTAGCTTTCCATTTAAGCTTTTTATATCTTCAGGTATTTTGTTAAAAACATTGTTGTTACTTATTTCATCAAAAGTAATAGCTTGATATAGACCAATTGAAAAATTTAATTCATCTGACAATGATACATTATCTAAATATATTGGAAGAATTGGAATATCATTTTGATTTGCAAAATAAATCTCTTTTGCAACATATTTGCTTCCACTTACATTTTTTGTAATGAAGAGAATAAATAGAGATGCATTTTTAATTTTAGTGACAAGATAATTAATCCATTCTTGTGTTTTCTCGATACCAGCGTCATACCATAATCTACAGCCGATATTATCTAATTTTTCCAAAAAATTAAGTACTTTTTCTTTATCCTGATGAGCATATGATACAAAAGCGTACTTATCATTACCTAGATAACAATTCACAAGAATCACATCCTTTCACTTAATCTATTATTTACTCAAATATTTACTCAATATTTTTTATAATTTCTTCTTTTAATTCATTTAGGTCATATTTTCCTTGATGATCTACAAATTTTAATTCTAAGTCATCACCATTATATCTTGGAATAATATGAACATGGAAATGCATAATTGTTTGACCTGCAGCCTCATTACAGTTATTGATGATATTAACACCATCTGCCTTAAAGGTTTTAACAATAGCTTTAGCTAATTCTTTAACTGTTGCCATAACCTTTAAATATTCATAATCCTCAATTTCTAAAAGATTAGCAAAATGCTTTTTAGATAATACTAATGTATGTCCTTTAGTTGCTTGAGAAAGATCTAAGATAGCTAAAACATCATCGTCTTCATAAATTTTAGCTGATGGAATCTCACCATTTATAATCTTACAAAAAATATCGCTCATTTTTAATACCTCTTTTCTTTTTTATATTATATGATATTTTTGATATTGTTGAAATATTTTCTTAATGATTTATTAATATTATTGTGATAAAATTATAGGCGAAAGGTCGTGCAATACATGAAGACAGCAATTAAAGTTTTATCCGTTTTAGGTTTGATACTTATTGGTATTATTTTATTAGTTATGATTATTTTAACTGTTAATATTAATTCAATAGTTGATTATTCTTATGAAGCAGGAACACTTTATTATAATGGTAGCTTAGCTACTGCTAGTGATGTAGAAGTGATGAAGAATGTATTTAGAGGAGTATTTATTTTCTTTGATGTATTTTTGGCATTAGCTACAATCCTACCAATTGTTAATTTAACTACAGCTGATAGTGATAATAAGACATTACATTTAGTATTAGGTATTTTAGATATAGTTTTATTTGCATTTGTTATAGTTGGTATAGTTCAAATTATAATTTTTGCTGAAAGTGATTCACAAAAAGAACAAAAGACAGTAGTTATTGAGTAATAATTGTTGAAAAAAATAAAAAAAATTATATAATTATGATAAAGCTAAGATAGGAAGAATATCTAATTGATTATTATAAGAGAGTCTCAGTTGGTGAAAAGAGATATATAGATTAGGTGGACAACATCCTTGAGCGGTAGAAGAAATTTAAGTAGAACTACCCGTATATCTACGTTACAGATATTAGAGTGCTATAGATTATTCTATAGAATTAAGGTGGTACCACGGTTATTTCGTCCTTTGTTAATTCAAAGGACTTTTTTATTTTTAAAGGAGGAATTATGAAATTATATATTTATTATTCCAATAGTGGTAATGGTGATGTTGTAGCTTCAAAAATGAAGGATTTAGGCTATGATATTAGAAAGGTATTAACTAATTATAAGCTAAGTAAAAATTTATTTTTAGCTTGTATGAAGGGTGGCTTTCATGCAGCAATAGGTAAAAAGGCTAAGCTTAATAATTATGATAATAATGTAAGTAATTATGACAAGATTTGTATAGGTTCTCCTATTTGGAATGGAAGGCTTTCTTGTCCAATAAATACAGTACTAAAAAATACAAATCTAAATAATAAATTAATAACATTTATATTGTATAGTGGTAGTGGAGAGGCTAAAAAGGCATATAAAATGATATTAAAAAAATATCCAAATGCGAAAATTATTATATTGAAACAGCCAAAATCAAATTTAAGTGAATTAGATAGAATAGAGGGATTATTATGAGAAGAATTAAAATTAAGGAATTATTTTTAAATAAGAAGGAAGAGGAAGTATTAATTTATGCTTGGGTTAAGACAAATAGAGCACAAGCACAATTTGGCTTCTTAAATATAAATGATGGTTCAACTGTAACAAGTCTACAGGTTGTTTATGACCAAGCATTAGAAAACTTTGAAGAAATTTCTAAATTTAGAGTTGGAGTTTCAGTTGAAATAAAGGGTAAGGTTGTTTTAACACCTCAAGCTAAACAGCCTTTAGAAGTTCACGCAACTTCAGTTAAGATGCTAGGAGATTGTCCTGAGGATTTCCCAATCCAACCAAAGCGTCATACTAGAGAATTCTTAAGAGATGTTGCTCACCTACGTCCAAGAACAAATTTATTTAATGCAGTATTTAGAATCAGAAGTGTTGCGGCAATGGCTGTACATAAATATTTCCAAGATAGAGGATATTTATATGTACATACACCACTTATTACAACTGCTGACTGTGAAGGCTCAGATCAAATGTTTAAAATTACAACACTTGATATGAATAACCTACCTTTAACTGAAGATGGTAAGGTAGATTTTTCTAAGGATTTATTTGGTAAGCAAGCGTTTATAACAGGCTCTGGCCAATTACATGGTGAAACATTCGCTATGGCATTTGGTGATATTTATACATTTGGTCCTACATTTAGAACTGAAAATTCAAACACTCAAACTCACGCAAATGAGTTCTGGATGATTGAGCCTGAAATGGCATTCTGTGATTTAGAAGGCTTAATGGATATTGAAGAAGAAATGCTAAAGAGCGTAATTAATTACGTATTAGAAAATGCTAAAGCTGAAATTGATTTATGTGATCAATTTGTTGAAAAAGGCTTAAAGGAAAAATTACACAATATCGTAAACTCTAAGTTCGTTAGAATTTCACATCATGATGTTGTTGATATCTTATTAAAGTCAGGTCAAAAATGGGAAGTTTTACCTTCTTATGAGGATGATATCGCTAAGGAACATGAAAGATACATTACAGATTATTTCAATGGACCAGTATTTATCACAAATTGGCCAAAGGATATCAAGGCTTGGTATATGAAGCTAAATCCTGATAATAAGACTGTAGCCGCAGTAGATTTAGTTGTTCCACATGCTGGTGAGCTAATGGGTGGATCTCAAAGAGAAGAGAACCTTGATTTATTATTAAAGAGAATGGAAGAGCTTCATGTTTCTAAGGATGAAGTAGATTGGTATCTAGATACAAGAAGATATGGTGGATGTGTACACTCAGGCTTTGGTATGGGCTTTGAAAGATTAATTATGTATCTAACTGGTATTGAAAATATTAGAGATGCTATCCCATTCCCAAGAACACCTAAAAACTGTAAATATTAGTATTGAAAGAAGCTTTCATAGCTTCTTTTTTTATTTTCTTTAAAAAAATTTGAATTTTCCCTCTATTATTTTATGGATTATAAAATATAAATCCGGAAATGGAGGTGAAAAAATGGATTCAGAATATGTTAAATATAATTTTACAAATGATATTATCTTTAAAGCATCACTTGAAAAATGCCCAAAAGGTGCGATAGCACTAATAAAGGAATTTGTATCAGATTTAAAGGATTTAGATATTAATGAGGAGGTAACCTTTTTAAAGCAGGAGAATAATTTTGGAATAGATATAACATCTACTATATTTGATGTAAATCTATTAATAGCGAATAATTTAATCGAGCTTGAAATGCAAATTAAGGATACCTACTACAATATCAAATCTAGAATGCTAAAATATTATGTTGATCTATTGAATAGCTCCTTTTCAAGAAAGGATAATACGAATAAATATTCATATAAGCCAACCTATAGTGTATGGTTTTTAGGCTTTAAGCTATTTGAGGATGATGATTATATAAGAGAATATAAGCTTTATGATGATAAGCATGATAACACATTGTTAGATGATACAAAGATAATAATAGTAGAATTTGCAAAATTTTTAGAATATGGCTATAATAAAAATAGATGGTATGATTTATTTTTAACTCATGATTTGAATAAATTGAGAGGTGAGGCCATAATGGATGATTTAGTAGATTCTATTAAAGCATTGAATAATGATGATACAATCATATTAGAAATTGATGCAAAAAAGCGTGCTGAAGACGAAAGAATATCTAATTTTGTTTGTGGTATGGAAAAAGCAACAAAAGAAGGCCTTGAAAAAGGAATCCAGCAAGGAATTCAACAAGGAATTCAACAAGGAATCCAGCAAGGAATCCAGCAAGGAATTCAACAAGGAATTCAACAAGGAATCCAGCAAGGTAAGGAATTAGGTCAAAAAGAAAAAACTATATCAATAGCTAAGAATTTAAAAGAAATGGGCTTATCCTTAGAACAAATTTTTAATGCCACTGGTCTTTCTAAAGAAGAAATTGAATTATTGTAAAATTATAGAAGGTTGTAGTTTTATCTACAATCTTCTTTTTTCTTTATATTTTTAATATAAAATGTTATTATATTATGTAGTTAATACGCTAGGAGAATAAATATGATAACTAAAAATTATACAAAAACTCAAAATTTAATTCATATTTCATTAGATCAAATTTATAATAATTTAGGTGAAGTAGTAGGAAGTCTTGATAAAAATTTAATAAATATTGTCAATACTGAAGCACCACTTACACTAAATACCTTAAAGGCTAGATTTAGAGAAATATTTAATGTAGCTAAAATTAGCGGTAAGGCTTTAGATATTATTATGGAAAGAGTAGCTAAATTAGGTATTATTTATAATGAAGAATTATATGATTTTGTCATTTGGCCTTCTAGTGGTGAATTTAGTGTTAATTATTTAAGAGTAAATTCTGATAGATTAATATATGATATTCCACCTGTTGAATTAAAAAATTTATTTAAGGAATATAATTTATCTGGTGAAGAATTATATAGAAAGGTATTAGAATATTTTAATTTAGAGGTATTAACTGAAAAGGCTAGAAATTATTTAGAATTTGTTGAAAAATATTAGGTATTATTATGTTAAATGTTATATTAAATAAGAATGAAGAAATAGAAAAAATAAATGGATTTCCTTGGATTTTTAATAATGAAATAAATGGATTTGAGGGTAATATTGTTAATGGTGAGGTAGTTAGAGTTTTAACATATGAAAAGAAATTTTTATGTTATGGCTTTTTAAATACTAATTCTAAGATAATGGTTAGAATATTAACCCTAGATGAAAATGAAAAGATTGATAAGGAATTCTTTAAAAATAGAATAAAATATGCCTTAGAGCATAGAAAAAATATTAATTTTAACAACTCAAATTGTTATAGATTAATATTTAGTGAGGCAGATTTCCTACCTGGTCTTGTTGTAGATAAATATGCTGATTATTTAGTTATTCAAATAAGCTCATTAGGTATGGATAAAATAAAAAAGGATATTATAGATATTCTAGTTGAATTAACTAATTGTAAGGGTATTTATGAAAGAAGCGATATTCCTTCTAGAATAAAGGAAGGCTTAGAGGAATTTAAAGGCTTTGTCTATAATGAATTTGACCCTAAAATCTTAGTCGAGGAAAATGGTATCAAGTTTATTGTAGATGTAGAAAATGGTCAAAAAACAGGTTATTTCTTAGATCAAAAGTTAAATAGAGATAATATTAAATATTATTGTAAAAATAAAACAGTACTAGACTGTTTTTCTAATGTTGGAGGCTTTGCCTTAAATGCTTTAAAAAATGGAGCAAAAGAGGTTGATGCCTTAGATATATCAAAGCTAGCTTGTGATAATATTTCTTACAATGCTAAATTAAATAATTTTAATAATATAAATGTAATATGTGATGATACATTCCTATATTTAAGAAATTGTAATAAAAAATATGATGTTATAGTATTAGATCCGCCAGCATTTACTAAATCTAAGGAATCAGTAAAGAAGGCTTATAAGGGTTATAAGGAAATTAATTTATCAGCTTTAAAGCTAATAAATAAGGGTGGCTATTTATTAACATTTAGCTGTAGTCAGCATATGACTCCTGATTTATTTATGCAAATGATAAGTGAGGCTGCCATGGATGCGAAAAGAAAGGTTCAATTCTTAGATTTTAGAATTCAAGCTCCTGATCATCCAGCTTTATTACAATCAGAAGAACAATTATATTTGAAATGTATTATTCTAAGAGTTCTTTAAAAAGCAAGAAATTGCTTTTTTCTTTTATTTAAATATAGTATAATACAAGCGTTTTGAAAGGGGATATTATTATGAATAGTATTTTATTTGAAAAGAATAGAAATAAGATTTTAAATCAGATGAAAGATAATTCAATATTTATTGTTTTTAATAGACCAAAAAACGGAGACATATTTAAACAAGAATATAATATGAATAGAAATTATTTTTACATTACTGGTTTATTAGAGTTTGAAAATATAGTTGTTTTACAAAAAATTAATGGTAATGAATCTTCTGTAATATTTATTAATCCATATGATGAATATAAGGCTAAATGGGTTGGTGCTCCTTTATCTAAGGAAGAGGTTACAAATATATCTGGTATAAAAAATGTTAGATATTTAGATTCTTTTGAAGCATTCATTGGTCAATTATTAAGCATTGTAAATGATATTTATTTAGATTTTACACCACAAGATACAGTTTATTTAACAGATGATCAGATATTTGCCAAAAAATTAAAGGATAAATATCCATATGCTAATATTATTAATGGTAGAAGCCTATTTACTAAGGCTAGAACTGTTAAGGAAAAAGAAGAAATAGATGAGATGAAGAAGGCTATTTCTATTACTAATGAGGGCTTAAAATCAATCTTATCTAATATTAAGCCAGGCTTATATGAATATCAGCTAGAAGCATATTTTGATCAAGCAATTAAATATCATGGTTCAACTGGATATGCATTCCCAACTATCGCTGCTGGTGGAAAGAATGCTTGCTGCTTGCATTATCAAAAGAATAGTGATGTTTTAAATGATGGAGAGCTAGTTTTATTTGATTTAGGCTGTTCATTAAATATGTACTGTTCTGATATTTCAAGAACATATCCTATCAATGGTAAGTTTACTGATAGACAAAAACTTTTATATAACATAGTATTAGAAGGTCAAAAGCTTGTTTTTGCAAACGCAAAGCCAGGTATTACTACTAAAGAATTAAATCAAATTTTAAGAAATTATTTCAAAGAAGAATTATATAAAATTGGCTTAATTAAAGCAAAGACTGAAGAGGAAGTATCTAAATATTATTTCCATGGAGTTTCTCATCATATCGGTCTTGATTGTCATGATTTATGCGAGTATACAGCTTTAAAGCCAGGCTCAATTATATCAAATGAACCAGGCTTATATATAGCTGAAGAGGGAATTGGTATTAGAATTGAAGATGATGTTTTAATTACTGAAAATGGCGCTGAATGGCTAAGCCCTCAAATCATTAAAGAAGTTGATGATATTGAAAAATTTATTAAGGAGAATCAAAAATAATGAAGAAAAGTATTTTAAAGGAGTATGCTAAGCTTATTGTAAGAATGGGCGTAAACGTACAAAAGGGACAAGATGTTATTATTACAGCTAATGTAAATGATAATTATTTTGTTAAATACATTGTAGAAGAAGCTTATAAGGCTAAAGCTAGACTTGTTACAGTTGATTGGGTATCTGATGAGGTATCTAATATTACTTATAAAAAAGCTTCAGTTAAGGCTTTATCTGAATTCCCTAAGTGGAAGGAAGAAAAGTGGCAATATCAGGTTGATACACTTCCTGCAAGAATCTATATTGATTCATCAGATCCAGATAGCTTAAAGGGTGTTGATCCAACTAAGGTAGCTGCCGTAAGAAAGGCAACTGGTCCAATCATCATGAAGTATCGTGAACAAATGGATAATAAGTATCAATGGACTATCGTTGGTATTCCAGGTGAGGCATGGGCTAAGAAGGTTTTCCCTGAATTATCTGCTAAACAAGCTATGAATAAACTATGGGAAGCTATTATTAAGGTTACAAGATTAGAAGGAGATTCAATTGATAACTGGAATAAGCATAATGCCTTCTTGCAAGAAAAAACTGATAAGTTAAATTCTTTAGGAATTAAAAAATTATTCTATAAATCTAATCAATCAGGTACTGATTTTAATATTGAAATTAAAAAGGGTATGGTATTTGAATCAGGTAATGAAAAGACATATTCTGGTGTAGTTTATAACCCTAATATGCCAACAGAAGAATGCTTCACTTCACCTGATAAATTATCAGCTAATGGTGTAGTTTATGCATCAAAGCCACTTTCAGTAATGGGTAAGGTTGTTTCTGATTTCGGCTTTAGATTTGAAAATGGAAAAATTGTTGAAGTTTTAAGTGATAAGGAAGATGAAAAGAAGACATTAGAGGAATTAATTTCTACTGATGAAGGCGCTAAAATGCTTGGTGAGGTAGCACTTGTTCCATTTACATCTCCAGTAAATCAAACGGGCTTATTATTTTATTCAACATTATATGATGAGAATGCTTGTTGCCACCTAGCTATTGGTAGAGCATTTGAAGAATGTATCGATGGTTATCAAAATAAGACTGAAGAAGAGATTAAAGCATTTGATTTAAATAAGTCAGTTATCCATGTTGATTTTATGATTGGTACTGCAGATTTAAATATTAAGGCTTTAACTTATGATGGTAAAGAGGTTCAAATCTTTAAAGATGGCGTTTGGGCAATATAATAAGCTAAACGAACCAAAGAACCACTACAATTACTTATTATTAATTTGACTAGTTAATTATAACTAGTCTTTTCTTTTTTTATAAAGTGGAAAGAAAACTTAAGATTTTCATTTTTAAAATAGCTTTTTATTTTTAAATAATATTATATAATAATATTAGTGAGCACAAATGTTATGAAAATTTATGAAAATATTAATTAGACATATATTTTGTCTACTTAGGTAATATTTTATTAATAAAGGAGGTAGTTTTATGCAATTTAAAGAGGGCTATATTATTTGTGAAAATAGTAATAAAAATGTCGTTTTAAAAAATCATATGGATCAAATAATAAATTATACATTTTTAACATTAGATCAATTAATTGAGGCTTTAACATTTAGCGTATCAAAAGAAGCTATCGCCTACATTTCTATTAATAAAAATATTGGGCCTAAGATTGCTAAAATGTATATTGATAAATTAAAATATGAATCTTTATTTTTTAATCATCCTAAATTAAATTATTTAAAGGAATTAAAGGAAGAATTAGAAGAAAAGGGCTTTATTTCATATGATGAATTATTTATTAATTATTTGAAGACTACTCCTATTACATTTGTTGGTTATTTAGAGACTAAGGAATTAAGGTTTTGCCTAAATTTATTAGATAAAAATAATATTAAATATGAGCAATATAATAATAAAAATCCTGAAAATAAAAAAAGAACAGTCTATGGCTTTAGAAATATAGCTGATGAGTCTAGATTTATCTTTAATAAAATAAAGGAATTACTTGATAGTGGCATATCAATTGATAATATTAAAATTGGAAATTATTCTGATGAATATGAATATGATTTTAAAAGATTATCAAGCTATTATAAAATTCCAATTAACTTTAAGGCCCATCAAAATGTTTTATCTACACCAATAGCTCATAAGCTATTTGAATTATTAGAATTAAATTTATCATTTGATGAAATATCAGCTAAATTAAAGGAAAGCTTTAATACTAGCCCATATTTAAAAAAGATAATAAATGTAATTAATTCATATAAGCTACATCACTATGAATCTAAATTAACTAAGGCTATTTTTAAATATGAATTTACTTTAATGCCATTTAATAAAATAACATATGAAAATGGTATAGATTTAATTGATATTGAAACATATGCATCTCAAATTGATGATTATATATTTTTAATTGGCTTTAATTTAGGTGCTTGTCCTAAGATTTTTAAGGATACAGATTATTTTGATGATAATTTAAGAATTAAACTTGGTCTTGATACTTCAAATGACCTAAATTCATACGCAAAAGAGGATATTTTAAGGTCTTTAAATAGAGATACTAATATTTATATATCTTATAAATTAAAAAGCTCTACAGCTAATTTTATTCCTTCATTTTTAATTAAGGATTTAGGATATAATGAAGTATTAGATAATAATTATCAATTTGGCTTAAATGAGGAAGAAGATGGTGTAGTTTATTCTATATCTCTTGATGAATATAATAAGTTTGGAACTATTCAAAATGAATTTAATAAATCTATTTATGATATTAATTATCTAAATTATGATAATAAATTTAATGGTATTGATGTAAATAAATTAAATGAGCATCTAGAAGTTATTAAATTATCATATTCTTCATTAAATAATTATTATGAATGTGCATTTAAATACTATTTAAAAAACATATTAAATGTCTCATTAATAACTAAAAATACTAGTGCTGATTTTGGTACATATACCCATGAAATATTAGAAAAATCATATGATAAGAATTTTAATTTTGAAAATGTTTCTAATGAAGCCTTAAAGCATATAAAAGATAATTTAGAAAAGAATAATCTTGATTTAACAGATAGAGATTTATTCTTTATGGGATTATTTAAAGATTTAGCTAAAAAAGTCTTAGAATTTAATCAAAAATATGAGGCTAATACTGAATTTAACGCTGTATTAACTGAGCCTAAGCTAATAGTTAAATTAGATGAAGGTAGATTAATATTTGAGGGTAAGGTTGATAAGATTTTATATAATAAAGAAAGTGATAGAACTATCTTTGCGGTAATAGATTATAAGACTGGTAATAATATAGATATCGATTTATCTAATTTAGATGATGGTATGCATACTCAGCTACCTATATATTATTATCTAGTTAAAAATTCAGAGTGTATAACTAATGAATTTAATAATCCGGATTTAATTGGTTTATATTATCATAAGATTTCTTTAAAGGATGATGATTTAAGATTAAAGGGATATACAAAGGATGGTGCTTCTAATATTGATATAGTTGATAAGGAGCATACTGGAGAATATATTGATAAGATAAATAAATTAAAATCAGGAATGAAAAATAATAGACCAATAACTATCGATGAAATAAATTATTTTGATGAACTAGTTGTTAGATTATTAAATGAGGCGTATGTAGCTATTAGAAGTGCTAAATTTAATATTAATCCAAAGCAAAATAAAAAAATTAATGCTTGTAGCTACTGCGATATGAAGGATATTTGTTATAAAAAATATGAAGATATTATTAAATTAGAGGATAAGCCATTTAAGAAGAAGGAGGATAATAAGGATGCCATTTAGCCCTGAGCAAGAACAAGCTATAAATCAAAGAGATAAAAATATTATAGTTTCAGCTGGAGCTGGTTCTGGTAAGACTGCAGTATTAACTGAAAGAATAAGTCAAATCCTATTATCTGGCCATACTTTAGATGAATTATTAGTTCTAACATTTACTAATAAAGCGGCAGCTGAAATGAAGGAAAGAGTAAGAAAGAAAATATTAGCTAATAATAATCTACTTATTCATAAGGATAAGGTTGATTCTGCCAATATTACTACCTTTGATGCCTACTGCCAATTTATAGTAAATAAATATGGCTATTTATTAAATATATCTGATATTAATGTAGCAGATAATGTTTATCTTGAAATAAAGGCTAATAAAATATTAGATGAAATAGTATTAGATCATTTTAAAAATGATAAGGAAAATATCAAAATGTATTTTGATTTATTTCCTGATAAAAATGATAGTGGCCTAAAGGCTATCATTTTAAGCATGTATAAAAAGATTGATATTATTATTGATAAGGAAAGCTTTTATAATACTTATTTTGATAAATATTATGGAAAGGAATTTATCAATAATTCTATTAATGAATATTTTAATTCAATTAAAAAAGCCTTAGATAAGGCATTATTATATAAGGATGAATTAATTAAATTATTAGAGGAGGAAAAGGAATATACCTACTCTAAGGATTTGGTTGATGCTAGTAGTGAAGAATTATATGATTTTATCATTAATTTATATGAATTTATTGAATCAAAATATAGCCTAGATGATTTAAAAGTATTCTTTAGTGATTTTGCAATTCCAAGAATTAGCCAAAAGAATAAAAATGACCTAGATTTAAAAGAAATTAGAACTAGATTATCTAGCTTAAGAGGCAATTTAAAGGATTTATTAGATGATGTTATTCCAACTATTATTTCTAAGGATGATTTAGTTTTAGAATTAGATGAAAATAAAAAGCTAGTTAAATTCTTATTAGGTATTATTAAAGAATTTGATGATAAATTTTATGAATTTAAAAAGGAAAATTCCTTATATTCATTTATGGATATTCAAAAGATAGCTATTGAGCTATTAAAGATTGAAAGTGCCAGAAATGAAATAAAGGATTCTTTATATGAAATATTAATTGATGAATATCAGGATACTTCCTATATTCAAGAATATTTTATCAACCTAATATCTAAAAATAATGTCTATGTTGTTGGTGATATTAAACAAGGTATTTATCGCTTTAGAAACGCTGAACCAGAATTATTTAATGATAAATATAATACTTATAGTGTTATTAATAAATATAATAATAATTCAAAAGGTATGAGAATTGATTTAACTAAGAACTTTAGATCAAGAAAAGAAGTTTTAACAAATATTAATTTAATATTTGATAAGCTTATGACGCTAGAATATGGTAGTGCTGCCTTTAAAGAATCTCACGAGATGGTTTATGGCTTAACTGATTATAACAATCAAAGCCTTAAGGATTATAACTATAATATGCAAATTCTAAGCTATTCTACTGAAAAGGAAGATGATGATAGTGAAGGAATTAATGCTACTACTCAAGAGATAGAAGCTAATATTATAGCAAAAGATATTAAAGAAAAAATGAATAATAATTTTAAGGTCTTCGATTCTGATTCTAAGACTTTAAGAGATGCTAAATATAGCGATTTTGCCATATTAATTGATAGAGGAACAAGTTTTGAAATTATTAAAAAGATATTAGAAAGTAAAAATATTCCAGTATCAATTGAAGCTGATTTAAAGCTTAATGAGGATAATATTACACTTATATTATCAAGTCTAGTAAATCTAGTTGTTCTAACTAAAAATCATACATTTAATAGTAATTATTATCATTATTTTATGAGTATAGCTAGAAGCTACTTATTCATGATGGATGATGCTAAAATTTATGATATTGTCATGTCAGCTAGAGATGGCTATGGCTTTAAAAATGAAGAGCCTAAGAGTAATATTATTTCTGATAAGATTAAAATGATAGCATCTCATCTAAACGAATTTTCAAATTCAGATATTTTTACAATGTTAATAGATGAATTTGAGGTTATTAAGAAGCTACCACTTGTTGGTAATACTCAATCTAAATTAATTATTATAGATAGAATAAGAAATTATATAGATTCATGGAGTAGCTTTGGTGAAAGCCTAGATACTATTTCAGAATATATAAAAGAGATGCTAAATGATGACAATAATAAATATTCTATAGATACAACTGGCTCTGATGCAGTTAGAATTATGACTATTCATAAATCTAAGGGTCTAGAATTTCCTATTTGTTATTTCCCAATGCTAGATAAGAAATTTATGGAGGCAGTAAAGGAAAGTGTTGGCTTAAATGTTAGATATGGTATGTATTTTTCAAAAGAATCTATCATTAGAGCTTTAGCTAAAAATAAGGAAAGAGGCCTAGATTTATCTGAAAGAATTAGATTATTTTATGTTGCCTTAACTAGAGCAAGAGAACAGATGATTTTAATTTCTCCTAATTTAAAAAAGGAAATTAATTATGTTGATGAAATTAGATCATTTAACGATATGCTAAATTATGTTAAGGATGATTTAAATAATTATATTGTTAATATTGATTTATCTACATATGAAATAGATGATGCATATCAAAGAAGAAAAAAGCTAAAGGATATTAAATATCATGAAAAGCCAATCTATAATAACATTAGCTATCTAAGTGATATTATTTCTCAAAATAGAATATCAAAGGAAGTAATAGAGGTATTATCAGATAGAGAGCAGGAAAATCTAGATTTAGGTTTAAAATATCATAGATATATGGAATTATTAGATTTTAATAATATCGACACCTCAAATATTAAAGAGCCTAATATTAAAGCTGATATAGAATTAATCTTAAATAATGATATTATGAAGGAATTATCAAAAGCTAAAACATATCATGAGCATGAATTTATTTTCTTAGATAAAAAGACAAATGAAACATTCCATGGTATTATAGATTTACTTGCGGTATATGATGATCATATCGATATTATCGATTATAAGCTATTTCATATTGATGATTTAGCTTATGATAGACAACTATCTATATATAAAAGATATGTAGAATCTATATCTAATTTACCAATTAGGTGTTATTTATTATCACTTGCGCATAATAAGGTAAGGGAGGTTAAAATATGAAAGAAATAAAAGTAATAGTTAGAGATAAAAATACAATCGTATTAGATGAGGATGCCCAAAAGGGCGATTATATTGATTTAACAAGCTTAAAAAGTGTTGATTTAACTCAATTAGAAAATGCTATCGCATCTGGTAAAGACCAAATATATGAAAAGAAGCTTGAGGAAGCAAAAAAAACTGATGAGCTTCAAAAACAATTAGATTTAGAAAAATCTAGTGCTAATATTAAACAACAGTATCAGGAACTATTAGCTAAGAAGAATGAAGAAATTGCTACTTTAAAAAATACAATTCAAAATAGCAATTTAGCTAAGGAATTAGAAATTAAAAAGACTGAAGCTAAAAATCAAGAAGATTTAAAGAATAAAGAATTTGTAATAAAAGAATTAGAGTTGAAGCTTCAGGCTAAGGATGCTGAAAATGATTTAAAGATTAAAGGCATTGAAGAAAAATATAAAAATGAGTTACAACAGAAGGATGTTCAAATAGATTTTTATAAGGATTTAAAAATTAAAGCCTCAACTAAATTATTAGGTGAAACATTAGAACAGCACTGTCAAAATTCATTTAATCAAATTAGAATGGCAGCCTTCCCTAATGCTTATTTTGAAAAGGATAATGATACATCTATTTCAGGCTCTAAGGGTGATTTTATCTTTAGAGAACAAACAGAAGAGGGTGCTGAGCTTATTTCAATTATGTTTGAAATGAAAAATGAGGCAGATACTACTTCAACTAAGCATAAAAATGAGGATTTCTTTAAAGAATTAGATAAAGATAGAAATGAGAAAAAGTGCGAATATGCAGTACTTGTTTCTATGCTAGAGGCAGAAAATGAATATTATAATAATGGAATAGTAGATGTTTCATATAGATATCCAAAGATGTATGTTATAAGACCTCAATTCTTTATTCCAATTATTACATTATTAAGAAATGCTAATTTTAGAACTGTTGAAACTAAAAATGAGCTAGAAAAAATTAAAAATCAAAATCTAGACATTACTAATTTTGAGAATAAATTATTAGATTTCCAGGATAAATTTAATAAGAATGTTTTAACCGCAAAAACTAAATTTGATGACGCTATTAGCGAAATAGATAAGACAATTACTCATTTAACTAAGGTAAAAGAAGCATTATTATTATCTGAAAATAATTTAAGATTAGCTAATGATAAGGCTCGGGATTTATCAATTAGAAAGCTTACCTATAATAATCCTACAATGAAGGAAAAGTTTAAGGAATTAGACGATAAAAAATAAAATTTAGCTTCGTGTAAAAAAATTGTTGCATTATGAAAAAATTTTGTTATAATAATAAATGCACGAAGCAAATGCCGCAGTAGTACAACGGTTAGTACCTATGCTTGCCATGCATATGATGACGGTTCGATTCCGTTCTGTGGCTCCATTAAAAAATGTAAGCACTGATTAGATTCGGTGCTTTTTTTTGTTTTATTACTTTAAGTATATTTACCTCTAGTAAATAATTTTATCAATAACTATCGAGAATACTCCATCCTCTTTAGGTTGGGGATGAATCGCACAATTTATATAATAATTGATTGTAAGCGAGCACAAAATATGGTATAATATACTTAGGTGGTAAATATAATATTTGAGGTAATTTCAATGAATTTTGATACAAACAATCATTCAGTGTTCAGCCTTAATTATCATTTAGTTATGGTTGTTAAATATAGAAGAAAAGTAATTAATGATACTATTTCAAATAGATTAAAAGAAATGTTTGAATATATTGGAAAAATGTATCATATTACATTAATGGAATGGAATCATGATATTGATCATGTACATGTATTGTTTAAGGGTTGCCCTAATACTGAAATATCAAAATTCATGAACGCATATAAATCTGCATCATCTAGACTTATAAAGATTGAATTTCCAGAAATAAAAGAAAAATTATGGAAGGAAGCATTTTGGTCTAAATCATACTGTCTAATATCTACAGGCGGTGTAACAATAGATGTAATAAAAAGATATATTGAAACTCAAGGGGAAAAATAATGTTAAAGCACAAGGCGTTTAAATTCAGAATTTATCCAACATTTGAACAAAGAATAATGATGGGCAAGAATTTTGGATGTTGTCGCCTTGTTTTTAATTATTTTTTGAATATGAGTAAAAAGGAATATGAAGAAAATAAGAAAACGTTAAAATATAAAGATTATGCCCAATACTTAAACATATTAAAAATAGAAAAGGAATTTTTAAAGGAATCTGATTCAATATCTTTACAACAAACTTTAAAGCATTTAGAAACATCATTTAAGAATTTCTTTAGGAATCCTAAGGTAGGATATCCACAATATAAAAGAAAAAGTGACCATAATGATTCATATTCAACAATAAATGTAAATCATAATATATCTATTATTGATGATAAACATATTAAATTACCTAAAATAGGTATTGTAAAAACAAAAATACATAGAGATATACCTGATGGATATAAATTAAAATCAGCGACAATATCAAAAGCACCATCAGGTAAATATTATGTATCTATATTATTTGAATATAATGAGGAAGAAACCAATTACATAATTGATAAGAATAATATAATAGGATTAGATTATTCTAATAAAGAATTATTAGTAACAGATGATAATTTGTTTGTTGATCCTGAGTTTTTAAAATTATATAGAAAGGGTGAAGAAAAGCTACATAGATTACAAAGAACATTATCAAGAAGACAAAACCATAATTATAAAAAAGAAATAAAAGGATCAAAAAGATACGAAAAGCAAAGAATAAAGGTAGCCAGATATCATGAATATCTAAAGAATAAAAGACTAGATTACTACAACAAATTTACAAACGAGATAGCCAATCGATATGATGTTGTAGTAATAGAGGATTTAGATATGCAAGAAATGGCAAAAGAATATAAAGAAAATGGAAAAGTAGTATATGATAATGCATGGAGAATGTTTACTAACTTACTAATAACGAAATTAGAAAACAAAGGAAAGAAGCTAATAAAGGTAGACAGATATTTTCCATCATCTAAAAAATGTAATGTATGTGGATATAAGAATCAACTTCTTACAATAGATGTAAGGAAATGGGAATGTCCAATATGTCATACATTACATGATAGAGATGTAAACGCAAGTATCAACTTAAAAAAAGAAGGATTAAAAATTATAAATTCTTAATCCTAAATTAACAACCATGGGGCACATGGGGCTAGCTCGCTTACTGATACCACTAGGTATCTTGCCCGAGAAGCTCTCAACTTCTATAAGTGAGAGAGTATGTCACAGAATTAAAGAGAGATTTATAAAAAATATAGGTGAAGGTTATGATTATAAATACAGGTCAAAGAACTGATATACCAGCCTTTTATTCTAAGTGGTTTATAAATAGAATAAAAGAAGGTTATGTATTAGTTAGAAATCCATTTAACCCTAATTTAATAACGAAATTTTTACTAGATCCAAAGGTTGTTGATGTTATAGGCTTTTGTACTAAAAATCCAAGACCTATGCTTGCCTATTTAGATGAATTAAAGGATTTTGGACAATATTGGCATGTTTCTATAACTGGCTTTGGAAGGGATTTTGAACCAAATGTTCCACCTGTTAATCAAGTAATAGAGGATTTTAAATATTTATCTAATAAGGTTGGTAAAAAATCAATTGCTTGGCGCTATACACCAATTATAATTAATGATAAATATACAAAGGATTATCATATTAAGGCTTTTGAATATATAGCTTCTAAGCTTGAAGGCTATACAGATATAGTTGTTTATGGCTTTGTTGATATTTATAAAAAGCTTGAAATAAATCATCCAGAAATTAAAGACTGTGATGATGTAACTAAAATTGAAATAACAAAGGAATTCATTAAGATTGCTAGTAAGCATCATATGAGCTTAAGATTATGCTCAAAGGAAAAATGGCTAAAGGAGTATGGTGTTGATATAGATGGCTGTATGAGGATAGAAGATTATGAAAAAAGTATCTCCTCTAAGCTTAATATTAAGAAAAAGACAGAAGCTAGAAAGGGCTATTGTTCATGCTATTTATCAAATGATATAGGCTCTTATAATTCTTGTTCACATTTATGTAGGTATTGTTATGCTAATGGCAATAAGGATTTAATATTAAAAAATTATCAAAGCCATGATGATAATTCACCATTATTAATTGGACATGTTAATGAGTTCGATGAGATTAAAGATGCTAAACAAGAATCAAATAAAGACGAAAGAATCACACTATTTGATTTGTAATAATGCTGTTTTAACTTTTGAAAATAATATGCTATAATTAGTCGGTATCTACCAAAAAGGAGGTAACCAAATTGAGAATCGAATTTAAAGATGTTAAATTTGAATATAATCAAAAGGATAAGGCACTTAATGGTGTTTCTTTTGATGTTGAGGATGGATCTTGGGTATCAATTATTGGACACAATGGTTCTGGTAAATCAACTATTGCTAAGCTACTTGTAGGCTTAGTATTTCCTAATTCAGGTGAAATTCTATTTGATGGTGTTAAATTAGATGAAAGTAATTTAAATATGATTAGAAGAAAGGTTGGAATAGTATTCCAAAACCCTGATAATCAATTTGTTGGATATAATGTTAAATACGATATAGCCTTCGGACTTGAAAATCATAATGTTCCAAGAGAAGAAATGTTAAAGCTTATAGATGAATATACTAAAAAGGTCGATATGGATAAATTTATCGATAGAGAGCCTACATCACTATCTGGCGGACAGAAACAAAGAGTCGCTATTGCGGGTATTTTAGCGCTAAATTCAGATGTTATCATCCTAGATGAGGCAACATCTATGCTAGACCCAGAAGGCGTAGAGGATATCGAAAATTTAATTGAAGAGCTACATAAAAATTATCATAAGACAATTATTACAATTACTCATGATTTATCATTAGCCCAAAAATCAGATGAGGTAATTGTTTTAAAGGATGGCTTAATTATAGGTGAAGGTAAGCCAGAAGATATCTTAAAGGATGAACAGCTTTTAAAGTCTACATCCTTAGATATGCCTTTTAGCTTAAAGGTCTATGGAGAGGCTATGTCTATTGATTGTTTAAAAAATGATGAAAGGCTTATGGAGGCGTTATGGGAATATCGTTTAAAAATGTAAGCCATTCTTATAGAGGGCTAAAGAAAAAAGATATTACTGTTGCCTTAGAAAATATCAATTTAGAAATTAATGAAAAGGAAGAATTTGTTTCTATTATTGGTAAAACAGGTGCCGGTAAATCATCTTTAATTGAGCATATGAATGCTTTAAAGCTACCTACATCAGGTACTGTAGAAATATTTGATTATGTTATTACTCCAAAGAAAAAGAAAAATCCAAAGCTTAAGGGCGTAAGAAAAAGAGTTGGATTTGTTTTCCAATTTCCTGAATATCAACTATTTGAAGAAACTGTATTAAAGGATATCATGTTTGCTCCAAAGAATTTTGGTATGACAGAAGAGGAGGCTAAAAAGAAGGCAATAGAGGTTGCTAAGCTTCTTGGCATTGAAAAGCTTTTAAATAAATCTCCATTTAATTTAAGTGGAGGCCAAATGAGAAAATGCGCTATTGCGGGTATTTTAGCATATGAGCCAGATATTATACTTCTAGATGAGCCTACAAGAGGACTTGATCCAAAGTCTAGTAAGGAAATAATGAATTTATTTTATGATATTTATAAAACATTTGGAAAAACTATTGTTTTAATCACTCATGATATGAACTTAGTATATGAATATTCAACTAGAGTAGTAGTTTTAAATGATAGCCATATTACATATGATGGTGATAAACAAAAGCTGTTTGAAAATGATGAATTAATTAAAGAAAATCATTTGACAAAGCCTGATGTTTTAAAGCTTATAGATTATTTAAATAAAAAGCTTAATTATAATATTGATTATAATACTCATAATATTAATGAGCTATTAAAAAAGGTGGTGAAGCTTCATGGATAATATCACCTTTGGTCAATATGTTGAAGGACATAGCTGGATTTATAAGCTAGATCCTAGAGTTAAAATATTTTTAGCAATCCTACTTATTGTTACGATATTTTTAATTCCTAATTTAATAGGTATGGGTATAGCCTTTTTAGTATTTGTATTAATATTCTTATCAACTAGAATATCACCTTTAAAGGTATTAAAGGGCTTAAAGCCAATTATGTTTTTAATGGTATTTACTGTTTCTCTACAAATAATTTATACTCACGATATAACATATAAGCTTTTATATACATTTGATATGCAGATAGGCTTATATCAAACTTTAATACTTACTGGTTTATTATTGTTATATTTCTTTACAAGAAAATATATTCCATTTAGAACTATCTATTTACTTCTATTAATATTTATAGGCTTTTGTATATTATGGCAAAATCCATTTGAAAAATTTAATTGGAACTTTAATATGAACTGGTCTTCATGGAAATTTAGTGTATATCAGGAGGGTGTAGATAGAGCTGGCTTTATTTTAATTAGACTTATTATTATGATTGGAATAACATCTTTATTAACACTATCTACTATGACTACTGATATCAATAATGGTCTTGAGGGATTACTTGCCCCATTAAAGCTATTAAAGATAAAGGTTGGAGTATTTTCTATGATGATTGCCTTAACATTAAGATTTATTCCAACATTAATAGAAGAATCAAGAAAAATTATGAAGGCTCAGGCCTCTCGTGGTGTAGATTTTGAAGAAGGTAGATTAAAGGATAAGGTTAGTCAAATAATATCTTTATTAATACCTATGTTTGTCATCTCATTTAAGAGAGCCGATGACCTAGCTAACGCGATGGAGGCAAGAGGCTATATTATAGGTGCACCTAGAACTAAGCTTGATGAGCTTAAGCTAAGATGGCGTGATTATGTTTGCATAATTTTATCATTGGGCCTTTTAGGCTTAGTTATTTGGAGTATGGTATATTATGGTTAGATATAAATGTATATTATCATATGATGGATATAATTATATGGGCTTTCAAATTCAAAATGATCTACCTACTATTGAGCTTGAGATTAATAAGGCAATGTATAAGATGCTAAATAAGGATATAAAAATATATCCATCAGGTAGAACTGATAGATATGTTCATGCAAGAGCGCAGGTTATTCATTTTGATTTAGATAATTATATTGAGCCAAGTGCGCTTAAAAGAGGTATTAATACCTTTTTACCTTCAGATATTTATATTAAAAGTGTAGAAGAGGTAGATTTAGATTTCCACGCTAGATTTAGTGCGAAATCTAAGGAATATAGATATTATATTAATCCCTTAGAGTATAATCCTTTTTATGCTAGATATTCATCTTATATTTATAACTTAGATGTTGAAAAGATGAAGGATGCGATTAAGCTATTTGTTGGTAAGCATGATTTTAAAGGCTTTGCGAGTGCCCAAATAGATGAAAGAAAGGATACGATAAAAACTATCTTTAAGGCTGAATTAGTTGAAAAGGATGGCTTCTTAGAATTCATTTTTGAAGGCACAGGCTTTTTAAAATATCAGGTTAGAAAGATGGTAGGTATTTTAATTAATATCGGAAGTAACAAGGCAGTTAAGGAAGATATCATAAGGATTTTTGATAGTGGAGATACTACAATAAATCATATGGTAGCAGATGGCTGTGGTTTATTTTTAGAAAAGGTTAATTATTAGAGTCAATATTCATTGGCTCTTTTATTTTTTTAGTGTATAATCTAGTTATAAGAATGGGGTGGCAGGTATGAAAAGAAAACTACTATTTTTAAATATGATTTTGTTGCTTATTTTTTTACTATCCCCTAACGTTTTCGCAAATGAATATTTATCAGATAAAACTGAGACAAATTATAACTCTAATAATGGCTTACTAACTGGTAAGGCAAATACTATTTGTCAAACTGCAGATGGCTATATTTGGATTGGCCAATATGCTGGTTTAACTAGATATGATGCAAAATCATTTACTACTATTACAGCCTATAATGATTACAACATTACAGGTATTACAGCATTAGCTGCCTACGGTAATAGTTTAGTTATTGGAACTCAAAGTGGCTTATTTGTTAGATATGATAATGGAAAGATAAAATCACTTTCTGAAACCCTAACAGATAAAATTGCTATTAACGATATTAAGGTATATGGTGATATAGCCTTTATCGCAAGTGATACAGGCGTATTCTTATATTCATTTTCAACTGATAAGCTTTCACTAAATTCTGGTGGTAAAGGAGATATTACAAAGGTCGCTCCTATTAGTGATGATCAGTATTTTTATGTAACATCACTTGATAAGGTTTATGGTAATTTAAGTCCAGATTCAATCTATTATGGCGAAACTAATATAAAAAGTATTTATTTTGATGGTACATTACTATATTTAGGTGAAAGAAGTGGTGGCGTTGTTGTCATTGATAATCGAGGTGCTGTAGTTAAAAGAATTGAGCTTGATGGTGAGCAATGCGTAAATGATATTTTATCTTCTAATGGTTCACTTTATATCGCAACAGATAAAGGCTTATTTGTTAGTTATGGTGATACTAAGGCTAAAAAGGTTGATAAATTAGAGGTTAAAGAATCACTACAAAGAATCATTGTAGATTATGAAGGTAATATTTGGATTGCCTCTAGTTTATTTGGTGTTTCAAAGATTACAACAAATGAATTATTTGATTACTATTTTGAGCATAATTTAGATGCTAGTAGTGTAAATGCCATTATAAAGTATAATGGATTAACATATATTGCGACATCTGAGGGCTTAGATGTTATCGATGAAGAAAATAATCTTACAATTAATAATGAGCTAACTAATATGTTAAATGATGTAAGAATTAGAGATCTAGAGGTATATAAGAATAAATTATATATCGCAACCTACGACTCTAACGATTATGATTTATTAGAATATGATGGAACAAATATTAATAACATTGCTTCTTCTAATTTGATAGAACAAGGCGAATATGATGATAGTAAGGCTAAAAATATAAGATGCGTTACTGTAGCTGAAGATTATCTTTTAATTGGAACAAATTATGGTATTACTAGATTTGATGGAACAAATTATTATACTAAAAAGCTAGATAAGAGAGTTCTATATATCTATTATGCAAATGATACAGTATATTTAGCATTAGAAAAGTCAGGATTTGCCACAATAAATCTTGAATTAGGCCACCCAATGCTTATATCTGATAAATATAGTTCACCACTTAAATGCTTATATGTTAATGGTGGTTTATTATTCAACGATAACAATTTCTTATATTTTTATAAAGATGGAGAGATTAGCTTAATTAACAATACCTTAATTGGTTCTATTGTTGAGCTAGAATATATTGATAATAGATATATTGTAGGAACAGATACTAATGTATATATTTTTGATAATATCTTTGATAAGAATTCTAATTATATAGTTCTTGATAATAATAATGGCTTAAAGAGTAGCCTTGTAGGTAATTCTAGTGGCTATTATGATAAGGATAATAATTGTTATTATTTTGCGACATCAAGTGGTGTTTTTGTATATGATTTAGCTAGAGGAAAGGCTGAAAATATTAAAAGAAAAATAGCTATAGATTCTATTGTTGTTGATGATCAAGTATTTACTGGAAATGAGATTAATATTAAGCCAAATGCGAAAAGAATATCTGTTAGTGTAGCTGTATTAAGCTATTCAACTAATCAACATTATAATATTTATTATAAGCTTGATGGTGTCGATAATGATTATCAGGCTATAGGCTCTACTGATTCATTTAAGATTGACTATACTAACTTAAAGGGTGGAAAATATACTTTAACTATCTATTCAAAGGATTTTGATGGAACTATTAGTAATAATACAATTTTATTAACTATTAATAAACAAAAGGCTGTCCATGAACAAGCTTGGTTCTGGGTAATTATCGTATTACTTAGTTTAGCATTATTTGGATTATTAAACTATCTATTAATTCATAATAAAGCTGTTAAGGCTAAAAAAAGAGAAGCAGAATTAAAGGGTATTACTATTGAATCAATTGAGGCAATAGCTAGAACTATCGACGTTAAGGATACATATACTAATGGTCACTCTATTAGAGTTGGTCATTTCTCAAGAATTATTGCCAAAAAGCTAGGTATGGAAGGTGATGAGCTAGAAAACCTATATTATACTGCCTTACTTCATGATATTGGTAAGATAGGTATTCCTGATGCGATATTAAATAAACCTGGTAAGCTAACTGATGAAGAATATGCTCAAATGAAGAGCCATACTACTAAGGGCGCTAAAATTTTAAAGGATATTTCAACTATTCCAAATATCGTTGAGGGTGCAAAATATCACCATGAAAGATGGGATGGAAGTGGCTATCCAGAGGGCTTAAAGGGGGAAGAAATTCCTTTAATCGCAAGAATAATTTGTTGTGCGGATTGTTATGATGCGATGGCTACAAAGCGTACTTATAAGGACCCTTATCCAAAGGAAAAAATCATCGATGAATTTGAAAAATGTGCAGGTAGCCAATTTGATCCTAACATGGCAAAAGTAGTTGTAGAATTGATAAAAACTGATGAGCTTCGTGAGGGTGCTTAATAATATATATAGTAATAATACTTAAAAATGTACTAAAAATAGTACATTTTTTTTGTTAGAATTAAAACATTAATTTTTTACATTTTTGCAATTTTAATTTGAAAAAATTGTTGAAATTTGAAAACTACGGTAGTATAATACTAAAATGCCTATTATGGCAACATTTTTAATTTTTTGAAGCTAACTATATAATAGTTATAGTTAAAATATAGATCGTGGTTATCCTTAAAAAAGAGGCATTAAACAGCCTTATAAGTTATCTTATGAAGTTCTTTCGAACAGTTTAAAAAAATAGAAAGGATACTAAAAAGGGTACAAGTAAATGAATTACAAAGAGGTCAATTATGGTAAAAAATCTGTAAGACGTAATTATTCTAAAATTCGTACTGACGTTGATTTACCAGGATTGGTTGAGATTCAAACTAAATCTTTTGATTGGTTCGTTAGCCAAGGCTTAAAAGAAGTATTCGAAGATATTTCTCCAATTGAATCATTCAACAAGGATTTAAGTCTTTCTTTTGTTGATTACCATTTTGAAGAACCTAAGTTTGATGTTGTTGAATCAAAGCTAAGAGACATTAACTATTGTCGTACATTAAAGGCTATTGTTCATCTTGAAAACACTCAAACTGGTGAGGTTCAAGACCATGAGATTTTTATGGGTGATATCCCATACATGACTCCAGTTGGTACATTTATTATCAATGGTGCTGAGCGTGTTATTATTTCTCAAATTGTTCGTTCATCTGGTGTTTATTATTCAAAAGAAATCGATAAGAAGACTGGTGACATTAAGTTTGCTGGTCAAATTATTCCAACACGTGGTGCTTGGATTGAATATGAAGCAGGATCTAAGGACGTATGGTATGGTAAGCTAGATAGATCTAAGAAGATTCCTCTAACAACTATCTTAAGATCTTATGGTTTATCAACAAATGAACAAATTACTGATTTATTCGGTAATAACAAGTATTTTAAGGCTACCTTTGAAAAGGATAATACTACAAATTCTGAGGAAGCAGCTATCGAAGTTTATTACAAATTAAGAGGCGATAAGGTTATCGTTGAAGGTGCTAGAAACTTCATCGTTGATAGATTATTCGATGATAACAAGTACGATCTTCAAAAGGTTGGACGTTATAAGTACAATATTAAGCTTGATGCTTTACAAAGAGCTAAGGGCTTAACATTAGCTAAGGACGTTGTTGCTAAAGAAGATGTTTTCGATGATGAAACTGGTGAATTATTATTCAATGCTGGCCAAAAGATTTTAGAAGCTGGCTCAGTTTTAGATGAAGCAAATCTTAAGACATTATCAAAGGCTAGAAGCGCATTTAGAGAAAAGATTTATTTAGGTAATACATTATGTGAAGACCCATATAATGAAATTCTTTATGTAGTTAATAAGGCTGGTGAAGAGGTTAAGATTATCGGTAATGATAATAGAGAAACAGCTTTACACATTACAATGTCTGATATTTTAGCTTCTGTAAGCTACTTCATCAACTTATATGACAATGTTGGTAACGTTGATGATATCGACCACTTAGGAAATAGACGTTTACGTTTAGTAGGCGAATTATTAAAGAATCAATTTAGAATTGGTTTCGCTAAATTAAAGAAGAATATTGAAGATAGAATGTCAACTGTTGAAGTTGATAAGGCTACTCCAACAAACCTTATTAACATTAAACCTTTAACATCTTCAATTAAGGAATTCTTTGGCTCAAGCCAATTATCACAATTCATGGACCAAATTAACCCACTTGCTGAAATCACTCAAAAGAGAAGAATTTCTGCGTTAGGTACTGGTGGTATCGCTAGAGACCGTGCTGGTGTTGAGGTTCGTGACGTACACAATTCACACTATGGTCGTATGTGTCCAATTGAAACACCTGAAGGTCCATCAATTGGTTTGATCACATCTTTAGCTACTTATGCAAAGATTAATGAATTTGGTTTCATTGAAACTCCATACTTTATCGTTAAAAAGGATAAGAATGGTCAAAAATATGTTTCTGAGGAGATAGCTTATTTATCAGCAGATGCAGAAGATGGTAAGGTAATTGCTTCAGCTTCTACTAAGCTTGATAATGAAGGTCATATCATCGAAGAAAAGGTTATTGGTAGACGTAATGGAGAAACAGAAATGGTTGACCCTAAAGAGGTTGAATACATGGACGTATCTCCAAAGCAAATCGTTTCAGTTGCAGCTGCGTGTGTTCCTTTCCTAGAACACGATGATGCTACACGTGCCCTAATGGGTGCAAACATGCAACGTCAAGCAGTTCCTATTATCAATCCAGAAAGCCCAATTGTTGGTACTGGTATGGAATATAGAGCAGCTAAGGATTCAGGTTCTGCACTTGTTGCTTCTGAATCTGGTATTGTTGAATATGTAGATGCAAAGAGAATTATTGTTAAAGAAAATAATAATTACATGCACACTTATAATTTATATCAATTCTTAAGATCTAACTCTGCTACTGCAGTTATGCAACGTCCAATCGTTAAACCTGGTGAGGTTATTGAAAAGGGCGATATCATTGCTGATGGTCAATCTATGAAGGATGGCGAATTAGCATTAGGTAGAAACGTTAGAATCGCATTCATGACTTGGGAAGGCTACAACTTCGAGGATGCCGTTATCATGAGTGAAAAGATGGTTTATGATGATGTATATACTTCACTTCATATTGATGAACAATCAGTTGAATGTCGTGATACAAAGCTAGGACCTGAAGAGTTCACAACTGAAATTCCTAACGTTAATGATGCAGCTAAGAAGAATCTAGACGCAAATGGTATTATCGTTCCAGGTTCTGAGGTTAAGGAAGGAGATATCTTAGTTGGTAAGATTACTCCAAAAGGTCAAACAGATCCAACTCCAGAAGAAAGATTATTATTTGCTATCTATAATGAAAAAGCTAGAGATGTTAGAGATACATCACTTCGTGTTCCTCACGGAGGCGGAGGTATCGTACAATCTATTCAACATTTATCTAAGGCTAATGGTGATGACCTAGGTCCTGGTGTAAATGAGGTTGTAAGAATCTTTATCGTACAAAAGAGAAAAATCCAAGTCGGAGATAAGATGGCTGGTCGTCATGGTAACAAGGGTGTTATTTCAAATATCCTTCCAGTAGAAGATATGCCATTTAGTGCTGATGGTAAGCCAATCGATATCATGTTAAACCCTCAAGGTGTTCCATCTCGTATGAACATTGGTCAGGTACTAGAATTACATTTAGGTATGGCTGCTAAGAAGCTTGGTGTTAAGGTTGCAACTCCAGTATTCGATGGTGCTACAATCGAAGATATTCAAGCTATCATGAAGGAAGCAGGAATGCCTGAAGATGGTAAGGAAGTTTTATATGATGGTAGAAGTGGTGAACCATTCGAAAATAAGATCACTGTAGGTATTATGTACTTCGTTAAGTTAAGCCACATGGTTGATGATAAGCTACATGCAAGAAACATCGGTAAGTATACATTAGTTACTCAACAACCAATGGGTGGTAAGGCTCAAAACGGTGGTCAAAGATTCGGTGAAATGGAAGTTTGGGCTCTACAAGCTTATGGTGCAGCTCACACATTAAGAGAAATGATGACAATTAAGTCAGATGACCTAGTTGGTAGAGACGCAGCTTATCATGCTATCACTTCAGGTGAAGCAATTCCAGAATCTTCAATTCCAGAATCATTTAGAGTATTAACTCGTGAATTCCAAGCTTTAGGTATTCATGTAGAATTAATTAATAATAATGGTGAAAATGAGGTTAACCGTTCAATCGTTGACCAAAAGATTAGACCATCTGTAAGACCAGGAACTGGTAGAAAAAATCCAGAAGAGGATAATAAATAAGGAGGGGCAAAATGAGTAAACAATATAAATATTTAAAAGTCGGCTTAGCTTCTCCAGAGGAAATATTATCATGGTCTCATGGTGAGGTTACAAAGCACGAAACAATTAACTATAGAACTCTTAAACCAGATGTAGATGGTTTATTCTGTGAAAAAATCTTCGGTCCAACTAAGGATTATCAATGTGCTTGTGGAAAATCAAAGAGAAACACAGATAAGGGTAAAATTTGTGAAAAGTGCGGTGTTGAAATCACTGAATCAAGAGTAAGAAGAGAAAGAATGGGTCATATTCAACTAGCTAGTCCAGTTGTACATGCATGGTTTTTAAGAAACACTCCATCTCCTCTTGCTACATTACTTGATATTAAAGCTAAGGATTTGGAGCAAATCGTATATTTAGCTTCATATATCGTAATTAATCCAGGTAATGTTAAAGAATTAAAGGAAAAGGATATCTTATCAGAACAACAATATTCTGAATATCAAGATAAGTATCCTAAGCAATTTGAAGCAAAAACTGGTGCTGAAGCTATCGAAATCCTATTAAAGAATTTAGATTTAGAGGCTGAAGCTAAAGAATTAAGAAGAAGATTAAAGACAAAATCTAAACAAAAGCTTGATAAGACTATCAAGAGACTAGATATTGTTGAATCATTCTTAAGATCTGATAATAGACCTGAATGGATGATTCTAAAGATTCTTCCAGTTATTCCACCTGATTTAAGACCAATGGTTCAACTAGAAGGTGGTAGATTTGCTACTACAGATTTAAATGACTTATATCGTCGTATTTTAAACAGAAACAACCGTTTAAAGAAGCAATATGAGCAAAATGCACCTTCTCTAATTATCAAGAATGAAAAGAGAATGTTACAAGAAGCTGTTGATGCCTTAATTGATAACTCAAAGAGAGGTAGAAGAGCAGCTACTGAAAGAAATCACTCATTAAAGAGCTTATCTGATATGCTAAGAGGTAAGCAAGGACGTTTCCGTCAAAACTTACTAGGTAAGCGTGTTGACTACTCAGGTCGTTCAGTTATCGTTGTTGGACCAAACCTAAAGATGTACCAATGCGGTTTACCAAAGGAAATGGCTTTAACATTATTCAAGCCTTTCGTTATCAGAGAATTAATGAAGAGAACTGGTGTTGGTCTTTCTGTTGCATCTAAGCAATGTGATAACCAAGAAGATATCGTTTGGGGTATCCTAGAAGAAGTTATTAAAGAGCATCCAGTTCTATTAAACCGTGCGCCTACTCTTCACCGTTTAGGTATTCAAGCATTCGAGCCAGTTTTAATTGAAGGTAAGGCTATTCGTCTTCACCCACTAGTATGTACACCATTCAACGCCGACTTCGACGGTGACCAAATGGCTGTTCACGTACCTCTATCAATTGAAGCTCAAGCTGAATCAAGATTATTAATGCTTGCTTGCAACAACATCCTAAACCCAAGAGATGGTAAGCCAGTTGTTACACCTTCACAAGATATGATTTTAGGTAACTACTATCTAACATTAGAAGAAAAGGGATTACCTAATGAAGGTCATTTCTTCAAGGATTATGATGAAGCATATACTGCATATAAGAATGGTTATATCACACTTCATACACGTATTTTCGTAGATATTTCATATTTACCAACTACAAGATTCATGAATGGTGATAAGCCACTAGATCTACCTTCTAATTATCTATTTACAACTATGGGTAAGATGATTTTCAACAATATCATCCCTAATGAATTCCCATATTTAAATGATAATTCAAGCGAAAATTTAAATGGTGCTACACCACTTAAGTATTTCTTAGATTCTAAGGGTAGAAATAATAATACATATGAAGAGTTAATTGCTAGAGATTTAGTTGAACCAATGAAGAAGCCTAACATTTCTGCAATTATCGCTGCTGTATTTAAGAAGTTACATATAACTGAAACATCTAAGATGCTAGATAGAATCAAGGATTTAGGATACAAGTATTCTACAATCGCTGGTTTCACTATTTCTGCAGCTGATGTATTAGATTATAAGGGTAAAAATGAAATGGTAGCCGCTGCTGATGCAAAGGTTGCTGAAATTCAAGAAGAATTTGAATGTGGTCTTTTAACTAACAAGGAAAGAAAGAAACTTGTTGAGGATGTTTGGAGAACTACAAGAAAAGACATTGAAGACGGTGTTTGGGAAGCATTCAAGGAATCTAACAACCATATTTATATGATGGCTGACTCAGGTTCACGTGGTAGCCGTTCTAACTTCTCTCAGCTTGCTGGTATGAGAGGATTGATGGCTAACACAGCTGGTGAAACTATCGAAGTTCCAGTTAAGGCAAACTTCCGTGAAGGTTTATCAGTTGCTGAATTCTTCATTTCTACACACGGTTCAAGAAAGGGTTCAACAGATACAGCCTTAAAGACTGCAGAATCTGGTTACTTAACTCGTCGTTTAGTAGACGTATCTCAAAGCGTTGTTATCTCTGAAGAGGACGATGGCTCTGATAAGGGTATGTACTATGAAAACATCTATGATGAAGCTGGAAAGCTTGTCGTATCTTTAAAGGAACGTTGTATCGGTCGTTTCGCTGCTAAGGATGTTATTAATCCTGAAACTGGTGAAGTTATCGTTAAGAGAAACGAATTCATCGATGAGGAAAAGGGTGATAAGATTGAAAAGGCAGGAATTACTAGAGTTTGCTTAAGAACAGCATTAACATGTAATTCAGAAACTGGTATTTCAATGATGAGCTATGGTAGAAACCTAGCTACAAATATGATTGTTGAAGTTGGTGAAGCAGTTGGTACAATCGCTGCTCAATCAATTGGTGAGCCTGGTACTCAGTTAACAATGCGTACATTCCACACAGGTGGTGTTGCATCTACTGCCGATATCACTCAAGGTTTACCACGTGTACAAGAATTATTCGAGGCACGTAAGCCAAAAGGTTTAGCTACAATTTCTGAAATTGATGGTGAAGTTGTATCTAAAGAAAACACTAAAGCTGGTGTTTTAATTACAATTAAAAATGAAACTGAAAAGAAGGAATATACAGTTGATGCTACTGCAGAAATCTTAGTAGCTGAAGGTGATAGAGTTGCTCGTGGTCAAAAGCTAATTAGAGGTTCTCTACATCCAAAGGAGTTATTAAGAGTATTAAATGCAGAAGCTGCTCAAAAATATATTATTGAGGAAGTTCAAAAGGTATATCGTTCCCAATCAGTTAACATTTCAGATAAGCATATCGAAATCATCGTTCGTCAAATGATGAGAAAGATTAATGTTGTTACTGAAGGTGAATCTAATTTACTTCCTGGTAAGGATGTAACACTTGCTGAGTTTAAGGAAGCAGTTAAGGATTCATTAAGAAATGGTAAGAAACTACCTGTTGGTAAAGCAGTATTACTAGGTATTACTAAGGCTGCCTTAGCTGCAGATTCATTCTTATCAGCTGCATCATTCCAAGAAACTACAAGAGTTTTAACTTCTGCAGCAATTCAATCTAAGGTTGACTACCTACAAGGTATTAAGGAAAATGTTACAATTGGTGGCTTAATCCCTGCAGGTACTGGTATTTTACAAGAAGAATCATTCGAATGTAAACATAGACCAGAAGAAGAAATCGAAGAAGATGACGTTGAAGAAGTAAAGCAAGTAGAAGCTGAAGAAGATGATGAAGAAGACTATGAAGATGAGTCTGAAGGTTCAATCATCACTGAAGACGAATTAAATGATGTTTTAGATTAATAATAAAAGTCCATTAGAGCAATCTAATGGATTTTTTTTCGTTTGTTTAAAATATATATTTTATATGCTATATTTTTTTGATACAATAAAATCAAGATGTTTCGTTATAATAATTATATTTTTGGAGGCATAAAATGGATTCTTTAATAATTGTCATATCAATTTTATTTTTGGGATTGGAGCTTTATTTGTTCTATTACTTATATAAAAAGACTAAAAAACACCATAAATTATCAATAAAAGATACAGCAATCTATCCAGTAATAGTTGTTGCAACCATCATTATTTTGCTATTTGGACAATTTTATTACAATAATAATGATGCTTTAGGTAGCATTACATCATCATTTAAGGATGCTGTTGGAATTGTTGCATTATCGATAAATGTTGATATTTGTAGAAAATTAATTTCTTTAAATACTGTTGCTTCAATGTTCTTACTATCTTCATATATTGGAATTTATGTAATTTCTTGCTTTGCATTAATAAGCATATCTATATCGTTAATAATTATTAGTTTATCTAATATAATAAGAAAAGGTAAAATGCTTTTTGAAAAATGTGATGAAATAGATTATATATTGGGTTTTAATGATGATTCTAAGGAATATTTAAAGAATTATTATAATGAATATATAAATAAAAGGAATAAAACAAGTCATAAAGCATATTTTGTTATCGATAATTCTAAATTAGATAAACATGATAATATAAAATTCTTTTTAAATAATTATAAAATTCCTTTTATAGCCAAAGTCTATGGTAATAAAGAACAAATAAATAAAACAATCAATGAATTGATAAAATCAAAAAAGAATATAAAAATCATTACATTCTTTGATGAGGATAAAATGAATTTTGATTTTATTAATATATCAATTAATAATTTAAAGGAAAATGTAGAATATATTTCTATTACAAATGTTGAACAAGAAAGATTTTTAAATAATATATTATCATCTAAAAATAGTGATAAAGCACTAGCTAATGGAAAAATTAGAATAATTAATAAATATGATCTAATTTCTCATGAATTTATTAAGCATCATAATTTTGCTAAATATCTAGATTCAAATTTAATCAATCCAGATTTAACTATTAATGATGCTGATATAAATATTTATGTTTTGGGCTTTGGAAAGGTAAATCAGGCTGTATTAAGAGATGTACTAATTTGTAATCAATTTGTAGAAAAGAATGATGTTTTAACATCTAAAAGAATGAATGTTAAAATATATGATTCAAAATCTAAGATTGAATGCTTTGAATTAATAAATGGATTATTTAAATATGATAAAAAATCATATAAGGATAAGGATAATTATTTAGATTTACCTGATGATTATATTTCACATATAGATATTAAAAACAATACATCTATATTTGCAGATGATTTTGTGAAAACTTTATTTGATGAAATTAATGATAATTGTAAAAAAAGAAATCAAATTAATTATTTTTTAATTTCAATTGATTCAGATTTAAAGAATTCTGATATTGCTTATAAATTAAGAAATAATATGAACCATATTAATGTAAATGGTCATAAGGCTTATAATACCTATTTTATTAGAATGAAGGATAAGAGCTATGATGTTGCTAGTGGTATTTATAGTTTTGGAAGTAATCAGGATGTATTAACATATAATAATGTTATAGGAAATCAAATTTTGAAGCTTGCAAAAAAATATCACGATCAATATTCAATATATACTAATGATAGCAAGCCTTGGGAAAACCTAAGCTCAATAAAGAGAAAATCTAATATGTATTCAGTTTATTCATTATTCTTTAAAATGGCGATGCTTAAAGCTTTAGATAATAATGATATAAATAATATTGATGATTTAAAGAGATTAATTAACGATAAATATAAATGTGATAAAAAGGCTAATCGAATAGAGGATTTTAAATCAATTGTAGATTTAAAGAATATAGATTTTTTAAAGTTCTATGAAGTTAAAAAGAATGAAAAGAATAATTATGAAATTCGAGATGTTTTAGCTTATATAGAAAAAGAAAAATGGAATGCCTTTGAGCTTGCTCAAGGAGTGCTTCCTATGACTAAATCATATTGCTTTGATCAAACGATTAAAAATGAGACTATTACTACTAGATCAAAGGATGAGCTTTATCATCTAGCTATAACATCTTCTTTGGGAATTAGAGAATATTATTATTACGTTTCAAATTTAAAACATATTTATAATCAAAATCATGAAGAAAAGATAACAGATGGATATAGTGATGTTATAGTTTATGATTATGATAATATGGATTTAATATTTTATGATATTAATAAGGATATTCAAATGAAAGAATTATATAAAGAAATAATAAAATATCTAAAATAAGTATGAATATGTATAATCCAAAACCAATAGATACATCAAATATTAAATTATCTGATGATTTAATCGAATTAAGAGAGCTGATTGCTTCTAACGTTCACGATGTTTGGGCTTTAGGAAGAATAAAGGAGGGCTGGAAATATGGAGAAGAAAAGAGCTTAGAGAAAAAACAAACTCCACTCTTAGTTCCATATGAAGAACTTCCTGAATCTGAAAAGGAATATGATAGAAACACAGCATATGAAACATTAAAGCTAATTATTAAATTAGGCTATAAAATTGAAAAATAGGTAATATTATGGAATTTAAGGATTGTTTTATTTCTTATTCCCACAAAGATGAGGATGAAGTATTAAAAATAGTACAAAATTTACAAAAAATAGGCTATTCAATTTTAATGGATAGTTCATTTTCCGCTGGAGAAAATTGGAAAGAAAAGGCTGAAGAATATGTTCTTTCAACCAAGTGTACAATAGTTTTCATTTCTGATAATTCATTGATTTCTGTTCCTGTTTTAGAGGAGCTAAGATGTGCTAAAAACGAAGAAGAAAGAGCTAATTATCATTATTTTGCGGTAATATTAGATAATGAGTCGATTAAGGACAAATATTTAAGATTAAAGAGTGAATCAACAAATGTCCGTGATGTTTTAACAGCAGGAAAAATATATGATTTGTTGCCTCAGGATAATATTTATATTTTAAATGATTCAAGCTTGATTGAGAGAATTGCTGATTCATTAAAAAAATATAGTATTATACCACATGAAGTAAATAAACAGCTTGAGGTTAGTGTTAAACCATCAAGCTCTAATTCTTATTCATTCATAAATTTTTCAAGTGAAATATCTATTTTTTCCATTAATGGCGATGATAAGGAGGTTGCATTAATGGAAAATAATTATATTGATTTGGGTGGTAATGTTTTGTATAGAATGGTATTATTGCCAACTAATTCAAAAAATGATCAGGTTAATATAGTTTATGCTAAGGAAATAAAATTAATTGATGTAAAGGGAACAGAAATATTACACGAATATATAAACAGAATTGATTGTAATTATTCTGAAAATATTTTAGATAGAGGCTATAATTGTATTAATATTGATTTTTTAACGAATGAAGATTTTTTAAATTCATTATCAAAGACTAAAAGAATTTGTTTAACACTTGAAATTGAAAGTATTCATAATATTATAACAACATCTGAATTTGTTATTTATATTGCAGGAATTAAAGATAATAAAAATAATCCAGATGTTAAAGAATATAAGGATATGATAACATTGAAGCTTCATCATACAAAGGTAATAACAAAATCGATAATTGAAAAATAAACTGAGTGTAAAAATAATAATATAGAAAATAAATACTATAAGACATACAAAAAGATATTAACTGAGCTTGTAGATTTTTTAGATGAGGATTATATCACTTCAAGCCAAAAGAAATATTTAAAAAAATATTATAATACCTTAACGAATAAGGATAATAAAATGGATAGGGCGAGAGCTAATTATTTAATGGCATTATGCTATAATAAAGAAAAATATAAAATATTAGCAATAGGCCTTGCTAGTGAAATTAGTGATTATTATTATGATAATATGAGTCATAACTTCTTTATTCATCATTTTTATGATGACTTATCTGATGAGGATGATATTATTGAGCAGGAAGACATTTGGTTGGATAAATATAAGCTATATAAGAAGAGAAAATAAGATGAAAGTCTTATTTTTTTTATTTGTTAATAATTTTAATTTATGCTATTATAAGATATACGGAGATGACCTTTATGAAATTGAATCTAACTGAGACGCTATATGCTTTATCATATGCGTTAGATACCGTTCAGTATGAAATGGGTGGTATTTCTAATGAGCATGGTAAGCATGTTGCTTTTATATCATATTTAATTGGTAAATATTTAAATTATGATAATGATAAATTAAATGATTTAGTTGGTCTTGCAATATTACATGATAATGCATTTACTGAATATGTAAGAGAGGAATATAATGATGGTAATTTTTATGATTACGATCAATTAACATCCTCAGATGCTAATAAAATTAGAGTTGGCTTTTTAAATGATCCAAGACATAATGTGGTAGGAGAAAAAAACATCGCTCTAATTCCATTTAAAACAGATGTTAAAAATGTTTTGCTTTACCACCATGAAAATGCTGATGGAACAGGACCTTTACATAAAAAGTATTATGAGGTTCCTGAAATGGCTGAAATTATTCATATTGCTGATATGATGGATGTTTTATTCGATTTAAAAACATTAACAAAAGCACAATTTGATGATGCTATTGGTAAAATTACAAAATTGGAAAATAAGCTATTTTCTAAAAGAATGATAGATGCTTTAGTAAATTCTTTAAGCTACGATGATATTTTAATTTTACAAAAGCAAGGCGTAATCAATTTCTTAAAGGAAAATCTAAGGAGTGAGATTTGTGATTATTCAGATCAACAAATCAAAAATATTTGTCAATTTTTTGCAAATATTGTAGATTACAAGTCTTCAGTAACAAAAAATCATTCACTAGGTGTAGCATCAAAATGCTATAAAATGGCTAAGTATTATAAATTTGATGATGATAAGGCTATTAGATTTTATTTTGCTGGGGCCTTCCATGATATTGGTAAACTAATTATTACAAATGATATTTTAGAAAAGCCAGATAAGCTTACAAGTGAAGAATTTGAGCATATTAAAAATCATGCTAAAGCAACTGAAAAAATATTATCCGGTATTTCTGGAATAGAAGATATTACAAGATGGGCATCACGCCACCATGAAAAGCTTGATGGCACAGGTTATATGACAAATTTAGATGGTGATGATTTATCATTTGAAGATAGGCTACTTGCCTGTGTTGACATTTATCAGGCTTTATCAGAAAAAAGAAGCTATAAAGATGAACTTAGACATAAGAATGCCATAGATATTATGAGACAAATGGCTTTTGATAATAAAATAGATAAAAATATAGTAGAAGATATTAATAAAATATTTGGATGAATATAATTAATTATAATAGACCGTTTTTACGGTCTATTAATATTCTTCACTCTTTAAATTTTTATAAAAAATAGTTATAATTATTTTAATGGGAATTAGGTGATGTTTAATGAAAAGAAGAATATTATTTTTTATAATTATTACATTTAGCCTATTGCTAATTACTGGCTGTAATAAAAAGGAGAATTCATCAAATACTGGTGAAACAACACATGGTGATGAATTAACTCCAACTGAAAAATATTATTTACCAATTGTTAATGTATCTAAAGATGATTCCAATGCTTTTAAAAATGAATTACATAAATTAGTTGAACAAAGTCATACCAAAAGATTGACTTATAAGGAAGTTTGGACAGCATTAGAAACTGCAGATCAAGATCCTAATAATAAGAATAATATTTTATGCTTTTATTCAGGACAATCAATTTTAAAATCTAAGCATGTTGGTTCAGAAGGAAAAACTGGAGAGTGGAATAGAGAGCATCTATATCCTCAATCTAATGGCTTTAAGCAAAAATGGAATGGAGATTACCTACCAGCTCACAATGATATATTTCATGTAAGAGCTACTGAATATACTACAAATTCATCTAGAGGAGATGATCCTTTTGGTGAGGGCGGTTTATTTTATACTCCAAGACCTGAGATAAGAGGAGATATTGCAAGAGCTTTATTTTATATGACAGTAAGATATGAAGCTGATGATTATACATCTTATACATATAATGGTAAAGCTTATGATGATTTGGATGATTTAGATTTAGAATTAGCATCTGGCGATACTAAACCATTTAGCGGTCAATATTATGTTAATGATTTAGCTTGTTTAATTAAATGGTTCTACGAAGATCCAGTATCAGAAGAAGAAAAGGAAAGAAATGAAAAAGTGTTTAATATTCAGGGAAATAGAAATCCATTTATTGATCATCCTGAATATTTAAAAATATTATATCCAGAATTAACAGCTAATTATTAGGAGGGGATGCTTATGACAGTTAATGAGCGAATGTCCTTACCTATATGGAAAAAAATAATTTTATATTTTATCTCATTACTGATTTTTTTACTTCAATTTGTTTTAATAATCTCAGGTTTGATTTTCGCATTTAATATTTCAAATTTTGAGACGTGGATAGCTTTTAGATATGTTTATTACTTATCTTTAGTTGTCGGCTTTGGCTTTGTTTTATATATTATGGCAAAGCCAATACTAGTATCATATAAGCTAACATGGACTGTTTTAATCTTATTATTCCCATTACCTTTCTGTTTTCTATATGTTTTAAATAGCTTTTCTAGAAGAAGAACGGGTAGAAAAAGAAGAGAGCTAATAGAAGAATCAAGACATATTAAAGATCCTGGCTGTATTGAAGAGTTAGAAAATGAAGATTATATAGCAGCAAATATTGTTAGAACAGTTCAAAATTCTACATATGCGCCAGTATATAAGAATTGTGATGTTGTATTCTTTACAGATATATATGATAAGTTTGAAGATATAGTTGATGAGGTTATAAAAGCAAAAAAATATATCTTTATGGATTTTTTCATTGTGGCTCCAGGATATCTAATGGATACCTTATATCCTATATTATTGGATAAGGGTAGAAGAGGTGTTGAAATAAAAATATTATATGATTCAATTGGCTCTGGTAGAGTTGTTAATCATAAATTTTTAAAGAAGATTTCAATGATACCTAATTGTATGATTTCAAATTATGAGCCAATAGGTATGAATATTAATTTTACTATTAATAATAGAAACCATAGAAAGATATTTATTATTGATGGTGAGGTGTGCTATTGCGGTGGAGATAATTTGGCAGATGAATATATTAATAAGAAGAATAGATTTGGTCATTGGCGTGATAACTGTGCTAAATATAGAGGACCAATAGTTAATACATTCTTATTTTTATTTTATCAGGACTGGAAAACATCAACTAAGACTAAGATTGATTTAGAAAAATATTTGGCACCAGATATAACCTATAATAATGATATATATACTATGGCATTTGGTGATGGTCCTTTATATTATGGAAATCCAGCATATGATTTATTCCAATCTATGATTTCTAATGCTAAAAAAACATTATATATTTCTACACCTTATTTCATTATTAATGATGGTATGTTATCGTTGATAGCATTAAAAATTAAGGAAGGCCTAGATGTTAAAATATTAATGCCTGGTATTCCTGATAAAAAGACTGCCTTTTATATGGGTAGGGCAAATTATAGGCAAATTTTAGCTGCTGGTGGTAAGATATATGAATATACTCCAGGCTTTAATCATGCTAAAAATATTATGGTGGATGGTAAATATTTATTTACTGGTACTGTAAATATGGATTATAGAAGCTTATTTTTACATTATGAATGTGGAGGCTTAATAATTAGCCAAAGGATAACTAAGCAGGCAGAAGATGATTTTAATGAAGCTGTTAGTAAATCTAGACTAATTACATATAGGGATTGGAAGAAGCGTCCTTGGTATCAAAAGCTTCTAGCATTCTTCTTGAATATTTTGGCACCAATGTTCTAATTGAAATTGATTTTAAAAAATAAAAAAATTATAATAGGTAGTAGATTGAAATAGGGGAAATATAATGGATTCTTTTTATTATAATAGTAGTACTATAATTAAATATTTAAGAAAAGTACTTAATGAAATAAATAAAGATTATGTCGATAGTGGCTTAAGAGCTGGCTTCATTATGAAAAGATTCTGTGAAAAGAATAAATTTGATGCCGAATATACTCAAAAGCTTGTTTTCTTATGCGTTTTAAAGGATATTGGATGTTTCTATCATGACCAAGTAGTTGATACTGATAATGATGCTTTAGTAGCTGCCTCAAGCTATGCATTTTTAAAGCATTGCTCACCATTTGGTGTAAATGCTAAGCCACTTTTATTCTATAAGGCTAAATACTTAGAGGATATTGAAAATGATGATTATTATAGTGGCTTATTAATCACTTTAATTGATCAGGTTGTTAGATATAATTATGAGGAATACACCTTAGATGAAATAGCTGATAAGCTTTATGGTGATGATACTGGAAGATATAATCCAAATCAAATTAAACTATTAATTAAGCTACTTAGAAGTGAACCAGATATTTTAGAAAAGCTAAATCAAAGAAATTCCTTATTTGTTTATGAGGTAACAAGCTATCTACAACATTCTAGCTATACAGAAGAGGAATTATTGAAATTTATCGATATGACAAATTTCTCTTTTGAATTCCATAATCATGAGACCCTAGCTCATACTGTTACAGTTGCTGTAATAGCGAAGGAATTAGCTAAGCTAACTAGATTAACAGAAGATCAAATTTGTTGTATAGAGCTTGCAGCACTTGTTCACGATATTGGTAAGATGCGTATTCCTGTAAGTATTTTATGTAAGCCGGGTAAGCTTGAAGATGATGAATATGAAATAATGAAGAAGCATGTTACCTATACAAAAGAAATAATTGATGGCTGTTTTTCATATAAAATTGTTGATATAGCAGCAAATCACCATGAAAAAATTGATGGATCTGGCTATCCAAAGGGCTTAAAGGCTATAGATCTATCTATTGGTGATAAGATTATTTCAGTTGCTGATGTAGCATCAGCTCTATATTGTAAGAGAAGCTATAAGCAAAGCTATCCAAAGGAAAAGATTATTGAAATATTAAAAACTAATGCCGCAAATGGTACACAGGATGCTAGAGTTATAAAGCATTTACTTGATAATTTTGATTACATTATGGAGCTTGCCGCTAAGGAAGAAGCTGTCGTATTAAATAAATATGAATCAATGAAGGCAGAATATGATGCTTTAGCATCTTCAGACTCATTAAGAAAATTTTTTGAATAAGTAGGTTAAAACCTACTTTTTTTAATTATATTGAAAAATATTGAAAATGCTTTTCAAACCTTTTAATTTTGGTCTATTATGGTATAATAAGGTTTGGATTTTTAATAATTAAATATTTGGAGGAGATTAAATTCCATGGCTATTTTATTAGGCAAAAAAGTTAAAATTTTTAGCTTATCATCAAACGTTGAATTAGCAACAGAAATATGTGATGCAGTAGGCATTCCACTATCTGATTGCAAAGTTTCACACTTCGCTGACGGTGAAATAAATGTTCAAATTAATGAGACAGTTAGAGGACATCATGTATTTGTTGTTCAACCTACTTCAGCACCAGTTAATGATCACTTAATGGAAGTATTAATTATGTGTGATGCATTAAAGAGAGCTTCAGCTAAGACTATCAATCTAGTTATCCCTTATTATGGATATTCTCGTCAGGATAGAAAAGCTGCATCTCGTCAACCTATTTCAGCAAAGCTAGTTGCTGACTTATTACAAGTTGCAGGAGCTGATAGAGTTATCTGTATGGATATTCATGCAGCGCAAATTCAAGGTTTCTTTGATATTCCTGTTGATAATTTCATGGGTTTACCAATCCTTTGTAACTATATAATGGATAAGCATTTAGAAAATCTAGTTGTTGTTTCACCAGACCATGGCGGAACTACAAGAGCTAGAGAGTTCGCTAAAGTTTTAGGAACTACTATTGCTATCATTGATAAGAGAAGACCTGAGCCAAATAAGGCTGAGGTTATGAATATCATCGGTGATGTACAAGGCAAAACTTGTGTACTTGTAGATGATATGTGTGATACAGCTGGTACATTAACTATCGGTGCGAAGGCATTAATGGATGCTGGTGCAACTGAGGTTTATGCAGCTTGTACACATGGACTACTTTCTGGTCCAGCTGTCCAAAGAATTCAAGATTCTTGCTTAAAAGAATTAATTATCACAAATACTGTTAAGCTTCCTGAAGAGAAGAAGATTGATAAGATTAAGGTTTTATCAGTTGGTCATCTTTTAGGACACGGTATTTTAAGAATATTATCTGATGCTCCACTTTCTGGATTATTCACATATTCTTACGATAAGTCAAAAAGAGAATTATTATAATGAAATTAATTATTGGCTTAGGTAATCCTGGTGATGAGTATGAAAATACTCGTCATAACATGGGCTTTATGACTTTGGACAGATTTGCAAAAAAGCACAATTTAGAATTTAAATTAGAATCTAAATTTAAAGGCTTACTTTCAAAGGTTGATTTTAATGGAAATAAAGCTTTGTTACTAAAGCCTTTAACTTATATGAATTTATCAGGAGATTCTATAATTGAGGTTATGAATTACTATAAAATCTCTATATTAGATATTTTAGTAATTTGTGATGACCTTGATTCACCTTTAGGTAGAGTTCGTCTAAGAAAGGAAGGAACTCCTGGTGGCCATAATGGCTTAAAGAGTATTCAAGCTAGATGCAATTCAACTCAATTCAAGCGAATTAAGATTGGTATTGGTAGAAGTGATGTTATTTCTGTTGTTGATTGGGTTTTAAAGAAATTAACAAAGGATGAAATAGCACAGCTAGAGCCATCATTTGATACTGCAATCGATGCAATTGAAGATTTTATAAATGATATAGATTTTTATAAAATTTCATCTAAATATTCTAACTAGAAACTACGAATTGATTCGTAGTTTTTATTTTTTATTTTTATGTTATAATTATATTTAAGGTTTAAAGGAGACATTTTATTATGTTACAAATTAAGAATATTTCTAAAACATATAAGAAAGCATCAGTAAAGGCAATAGATGATGTTTCACTTGAAATTGAGGATGGCGATATTTTTGGATTTATCGGACCAAATGGTGCTGGTAAATCTACAACTATTAAATGTGTTGTAGGAATTCATTCATACGATAGTGGTGAGATTTTATTCGATGGTAAATCTATTAAAGATGATCCTATCGCTTATAAGAAAAAAATTGCTTATGTTCCAGATAATCCAGATATTTATGAGCATTTAACTGGTATTGGCTACCTAGATTTTATCGCTAATGTATTTGGAATGGGTGAGGAAAAGAATGAGCTTATTCATAAATATGCTTCAAAATTTGGAATTGAGGATAAGCTAGCAAATCCAGTTAAATCATATTCACATGGTATGAGACAAAAGCTTCAATTAATTTCAGCTTTAATCCATAGCCCTAAATTATTAGTGCTAGATGAACCATTTGTTGGTCTAGATCCTAAGGCTACATTTGATTTAAAAGAAATTATGAAGGATTTATGTGCTAATGGCACTATGATTTTCTTCTCATCACATGTATTAGAGGTTGTTGAAAAATTCTGTAATAAGATTGCGATTATAAAAGATGGTAAGATAATAGCTCAAGGTAAGACAGAAGATGTTAAGGGCGATGAAAGCCTTGAGGATAAATTTATGGAGTTATTCAATGAGTAATTTATTATCCTTATTAAAAATAGAATTTTCTAAAAACTTTAGTAGAAGATCTTTAAAAGAGAATAAGGTTAAAACTGCATCATTTGCAGGAATTATCGCACTTGTAGTCATACTTGGTATAGGCCTTTCATGCTTATATACCTTTATTTATGGTATGAGCTATAAGGAGGCAGGCTTAAGTATTTTTCCTCTTACTATCTTATTTGCATCTGTCGCTTCAGCTCTAACTCTATTTTCTGGAATTAATCAGGCTAGAGGTATATTTATAGGTAAGGATTATGATATGCTAAATGCCTTACCTATTACAAAAAGAACTATTATAGCTGCGAAGGTTATTAATTTATATTTAATTGAATTATTATATTCAGCAATTATAATGATACCTCATGGTATTGTCGCTTTTGCTATAAGTGGTGAAAGCTTAGTTTTAATAACATCATTAATATTAGCTTTCACTATTTCAGCTTTTCCACTTGTTATCGCTTTAATTTTTTCGTTTATTACCCTTGTTGTAGCTTCTAAATTTCAATATGGTAATATCGTTAGTATAATTTTTTATGTTATATTTTTAGGTGGTTTATTTTATTTATCTTTTTCAATGGGAAGAGGAAGCTCTGAAGCCCGGATTGCTAATACATTAACTAGTGCTGCTAATATTATTAAATGGATAAATCCAGCTATATATTTTGTAGAATTAGCTCATGCTTCAAATTATTTATATATTTTAATATTTGTTGCTATTAATATTGCTTCACTTATTATTGTTACATTAGTGTTTGCTTTATTCTTTGATAGCTTACATGAATTAGTAACTGCTTTAAAATCTGATTTTAAATATGTAAGAAAAGAATTAAAGGCAAAGAAGGAATTAAAAACATTATTAGGCTTAGAATTTAAAAGACTATTTGCATCTAGAATGTATTTTCTTAATTCATGCTCAGGCTTAATTGTATCAGTTATTATGAGTGTTATGATGGGCCTTATTTTCTCACCATATTCACCTTTTGGAACTAGTGAGAATCTTACCTCAATGGTTAAGCAATATGCCTTCTTTGGTGGAATAATTATTACTTTTGGTTTATGTATGACAAATACTTGTACAGTAGGTATTTCAATTGAAGGTAAGAATTTCTGGATGATTAAATCCCTACCTATTAATTATAAGAAGTATATGTGGGCTAAATTATTATTATCAATAATATTATTTATTCCAATTAGCTTAATATGCTCAACAATAATTGTAATATTTATTATGCCTGATTGGGTAAGCATATTATCTATTTATTTAGTTCCTGTTGTTGTTATACTAATTAATATAATAGTAAGCTTATTAATTAATTTATCATTTTATAGACTTAGATGGACAAATGAACAAGAGGTTGTTAAATCATCAACTGCAGTTTGGCTTTCAATGATTGTTGGCTTTGCCTCAGATATGGCAATTGCAATACTTCTTGCAACAGGAATATTTAATAAGTATTTAGGTGTATTTTTAACTATTGGTGTTGGATTATTAGCTACAGTTGCTTTCTATATTTTATTATCTAAAGCATTTGTGAGAAAAATTAATAATATTGAAGATTTTTAAAAACTAATGGAGAAGAAATTCTCCATTTTTTATTTTTGTGTTATAATAAACAAAAACACATTGTTAGGCGGTGGTTTTATGTCAAATAAAGTTTATGCAAAAATTGATACAATTCCAACTGGTGTAGCCTCAGATAAAATTACTAAGGGATGCTTAGTTTTAGAGGGCGGAGCTTTTAGAGGCTTATATACAGAAGGTGTCTTAGATGTATTGATGGAAAATGATATTAATTTTGAGGCTACTGTAGGTGTTTCTGCAGGAGCTTTAAATGGTTGTAATTATGTTTCTGGTCAAATAGGTAGAGCTGCCTTAATCAATTTAAAATATCGTCATGATGAAAGATATGTAGGTACTAGAGCCTTTTTAAAGAATAAAGGAGTAATAGGCTTCGATTTTATTATGGGTGAGTTAGATGGTATTCCAAGCTTAGATACTAAAAGATTATTTGATAAGAAAAGAAAATTAGTTGCGTGTGCTTCAAATTTAAGAACTGCTGAAACAACCTATTTTGATTCAACTGTAAATAGACACGATGTATTTTTAAAGGGTGTTCAAGCCTCAGCTACAATGCCATATATTTCTATGCCTGTTAAAATTAATAATGTACCATATTTAGATGGTGGCTGTATAAAAAAGATTCCATATGAGTGGGCACTACGTGATGGCTATGAAAAAATAGTAGTTGTTAGAACTAGAAACTTAGATTTTAGAAAGAAGCCAAATTATGAAAGACGTAGAAGAATAACTAAATTATTCTATCCAAGATATAAAGCATTTAATGATGCCTTAGCTCATTCACACGATGGCTATAACGCTGAATGTGAAGAGGTATTAAGATTGATGGATGAAAAGAGAATTTTTTGTATCGCTCCAAGCGAACCAGTAACAATTGGTAGGCTTGAAAAAGATATGGATAAGCTTGCTGATTTATACTTTTTAGGTAGAAAAGATGCTTTAGCAATGCTCGCTGATTTAAAGAAATATTTGGAGGATTAAGTGTTCGTGAAATTCGAACATTTTTTCTTTATTTTTCTGTTTGCGAGTATTATAATATTACCAGTGTGCAGTAAAGAGGTTTTAAAAAATGAAGAAGTACAAATATTATTTTATCTTATTATTATCACTATTTGTTTTATTAGTTTCAGGTTGTAATAATAAGGATACCAAGCAGGCTGATGGAACCAACAATATCAATTTAATTTCTGAAAAGAATGAGTTCTCATTAGTCGAGGGGGATGTTTATAATCCTTTTTTTAATGTTGATGAAGGATTTAGCTTTAAATCATCAGATGAAAAAATTTTAAAGGTAAATAATAAAGGTACAGTAACAGCGATATTAGCTGGTAAGGCAAATGTTGATGTTTATAAAAATGGTCAAAAATATGCCTTCGCCAAATTTACTATTACTAGTACTCCAACAATTAATCCAAATTTTGATGAGGCTTTATTTGCCGAATTTTTAGCTAAGGATACAAATGATTCTAACGATATTACTGTTAGTGTTAAAACTAAAGTTAGAGGTGTAGAATCTGAGGTAATAACTAAGGCTAGGAAGAATCCAGGATATTTTGAGATTGACTCTTTAAATAATGTAAGCTTTGTTAAGGAATCAAGTTTAATTAAGGATAAATATTTCTTATATAATGTGAATGAAAATTTAAAAAGTATTGATAGAACTTTAATAAAGTCATCTGAAATGTCAAAGTATAGTGCTGAGGCAGCAAATGATATGCTAAATTTATTTGAGGGTGTTGATACTTCAAAATTAGAATTGAATAAAATAGCTGAAAATAAATATAATATTAAGGCTATGCTAAAAGATATAAGTGGTCTTGCTGATTCATATTTAGAAGAATTAGAAATGTTCGGGGATTTTACTAAAAACGCAGTTGTAAGTATGGATGCTACATTTGAAGAAAATAAGACAATAATTGATATTACAATTTCTATGCATTTCATATATGAAAATATATTATTTGATATGCCAGTTGCAATTACTTTAACAGCTGATTATAGTCCAATTGTAGAATTTGATACTAAAGATTATACAATCTCAGCTCCAACGAGTGTTGAAGAGGTTGATGAGGTAGGCCAAATAGATGAATTTTTTATAGAAGGTAGTACTAAATGTATTTTAGCAGATGTAAAGGCTGGTAGATATTCATTCGAATTAGTAGATGATTTATTCTTTACAGATGGCTTAAGAATTAAAGTATATGATAAGGATTTAAATGAACTTGAATGTAGTGAAATACCTCATGGCTATTATCATCATAATATAATTAATATTCCAGCTGATGGCTATTATTATTTTGAATTTAAATCTACACATATAAGCAATCAAAAATGTAAGATGGAATTATTAGATTCAAATACACCTTCAGCAAAGGAATTAAAATCAGCTTCAGGAGAAATTGAATCTAAATATGATTATGATTTATATACCTATGAATCTAAAAATGCCAACGAGGTTTTAAAGATTAAGAATTTATCAAATTCTCGGTTATATTTATATATAGAGAATGCGACAACATCTAATTGGAGTGGATTTACAACCGTTAAAGCGGATAAGGAAATCTATATTAATCCCGAGGAAAATTCTAAAATTTATGTAGTATCTGCAATTAAAGAAAAGAATGCATCTAACGATTATGATTATAAATATCAATATAATTTTAGTGTTGAAAGCATCGTTAACGATTATGGAACAGATGAAAAAAATCTAGTTGAATTAAAGTCTGATAGCTATACTGATAAATTTATGATTGGCTATAAATATGAGCCAAGAAAGGCAATATTAAAGGCTGAGAAAAAAGGTATTTATGGATTGGTTGCATTAGGCTTAAGTAAAGAGCAGGAAAGATTTGCTTTAGTAATTAAGGATGTTCAAGCTATAGGTAATGGCTGGGAATTAAATTTAGAGCCAGGTGAATATGAGGTTACAATTACAAATAATGATCATCTTTTCGATATAGTCGCTTTAAAATATACCTATGTAGATACATCAGATAGAGATGTTAATATAACTGTTCCAGAAGACGAAGGCACGGTTAAAAATGAACAGGCAACAGAAAATCAAAAAATAAGATATTTCTTTACATTAGAAGAGGATTCATATTTATTATTTAATCCAGAGCAAGTTACAATCTTTGATTTAAATGATAAGGCATTAACTATTAAAGCTAAGAACACATATGATATGAGAGAATATTATTTTAAATTAAAGGCTGGCTCTTATTATTTAATATATAGAGGAACAGGGTATTTAGACGATTTTACTTTTGGAAAAGCAACTACAACACCTGCTAATTATATTGATATTAATAATGTACAAGAATTGATTTCTGGTGAAAAATATGATGTTGCAGCTGGCTACAATAATTGCGGATTTGGTAAGGTTACACCATCAACAACAACCACATTAAAAATTACATATAATAGAGCACGTGTTACTGTGTTTGATGAAAATATGAATGAATTAACAATAGATTATGTCGATGTAAGCACATATACTATTAATGTTCAACAAGGAAAAACTTATTATATTTTCTTTGCTTCAAGAGATGTCTCTGAGCCAACTTATATAAAAATTTCATTTAAATAATTGATTAAAAAGCCATCGGTTTTATGACACGCCGATGGCTTATATATTTATATATAAATTATTTGAAATAATTATTGACTATTGAAATACAATTTGATAAAATACAAAAGCACGTATGTGCATTTTGATCGAGTGGGAGGACTTTATAGGTCTGTTTAACCACATCATTGAAAAAAAGGAGGAAACAATTAATGGCTAAAAAGGTTGTTAAGGTTGTAAAGCTTCAAATTCCAGCAGGAAAAGCTAATCCAGCCCCACCAGTTGGTCCAGCTCTAGGACAAGCAGGTGTAAATATTCCAGGCTTTTGTTCTCAATTCAATGACCAAACAAAGGATAAGATGGGATATGTCTTACCAGTAGTTATCTCAGTTTATGAGGATCGTTCATTTACATTTGTTGTAAAGACTCCACCAGCATCTGATTTATTATTAAAGGCTGCAGGAATCGAGAAGGGTTCTGAAAACTCAAAGAAGCATACTGTTGCAAAGATTACAAGACAAAAGGCAAGAGAAATTGCTGAGATGAAGATGCCAGACTTAAATGCCAATGATATTGAAGCAGCTACAAACATTATCTGTGGTACTGCTAAAAATATGGGTATCGTAGTCGAAGATTAATTTTAAAGGTTCGTTTATAACGACCTAAATTTGTGGGAGGAATTCCCGCTATAACCACATTTTAGGAGGAAAAATATGAAGAGAGGAAAAAAATACGTTGAAGCAGCTAAGCTAGTTGAAAAGGCTAAAACATATACAGCATTAGAAGCTTTAGATTTAGCAGTTAAGACATCTACTACTAAGTTTGATGCATCTGTTGATGTTTCATTCAGATTAAACATCGACCCACGTAAGGCTGAACAAAACATTCGTGGTGCTATTGTACTACCTAATGGTACTGGTAAAACTCGTAAGGTTGTTGTTATCTGCCGTGGCGCTAAGCAACAAGAAGCTACTGAAGCTGGTGCAGACTTTGTTGGAGAAGCAGAGCTTATCCAAAAGATCTCTGGCGGTTGGTTCGATTTCGACGTTATCGTTGCTACACCTGATATGATGGGCCAATTAGGTAAGTTAGGACGTGTATTAGGTCCTAAAGGCTTAATGCCAAACCCTAAGACTGGTACAGTTACTATGGATGTAGCTAAGGCTGTTAAAGAAATTAAAGCTGGTAAGGTTGAATATAGACCTGATAAGGTTGGTAATATCCAAATGACAATCGGTAAGGTTTCATTCGGCGCTGAAAAGCTTAAAGAGAATCTTAAGGCAGTTTATGATGCAATTATGAAGGCTCGTCCTTCAACTATCAAGGGTGCATACATTAAAAATGTATCAGTAGCATCTACTATGGGCCCTGGTATTAAGTTAGACTCTGATTCTATCGCTAAGTAATTTAATATATATTATTTACCGAAGACAGTAGGTGGGTTTTAAAACCCTTAATTTCTACCGAGGAAAAGAATTTGTAAAATCTTCTTTTACTCTGGTAGAAGAAGATTTTTTCATTATACTAATAGGAGGAAAAAATGAAAGAGAGCATTAAGGCTAAAATTGAAGAAGTTTCTCAAGTTTCTGCTAAGATTAAAGAATCTAAAGCTGTTGTAGTTTTCAAATATCAAGGCTTATCAGTTTCTAGTTTCCAAGACTTAAGAAAAGAAATGAGAGCAAACGGCTGCGAAGTTAGCGTAGTAAAGAACAACATTTCATCAAGAGCTGCAAAGGAATGCGGTTATGATGGATTAACTGATGCATTTGTTGGTCCAGTTGCTTTAGCATTCTCAAAGAATGATTTAGTAGCACCTGCAAAGGTATTATTCGCTGCTTCTAAGAAGGAAAATTCAAAAGTAGAAGTAGTAAAGGGTGTTGTTGATGGCGACATCTATGATTTTGATAAGCTAAAAGCTTTATCAGTATTACCATCTTACGAAACATTGTTAACACAACTAGCTGCTGGTATGTTAGGAACATTATCACAACTTGCAATTGGTTTAAATATGTTAACTGAAAAAGAAGCTTAATTAAAAATATCGGAGGAAAATTAAAATGGCTAAATTAACAAAAGAAGTATTTATTGAATCATTAAAAGAAATGACTATTCTTGAAATTAAAGAATTAGTTGACGCTATGAAGGAAGAATTTGGTATCGACCCAACTGCAGTTGCTGCTGCTCCTGCTGCTGGTGCTGGTGCTGGTGAAGCTGCTGCTGAACAAACTGAATTCGATGTAATCTTAGCTAACGCTGGTGCAGCTAAGTTAGGTGTAATCAAGGTTGTTAAAGAAGTAACTGGTTTAGGCTTAAAGGAAGCTAAGGACTTAGTTGACAACGCACCAAAGCCAGTTAAGGAAAAGATTTCTAAGGCTGAAGCTGAAGAATTAAAGGCTAAGTTAGAAGCTGCTGGCGCAACTGTTGAAGTTAAGTAATTAATTTTGATTTATTAAAATAGCTATCCAATTTTGTTGGATAGCTTTTTGTTTTATTATTTTTTAAAATTTGTTATAATATTTCATGGAAATAAAAGGAGGATAATATGGCTAATACACATTATTATTCAGCAAATGTAGATGAAGTATCATCTAATCCTCAAACATTTGATTTTAATTATAAAAATAACCATTTTGTTTTTAAAACAGACAATGGTGTCTTTTCAAAAGATTATATAGATTATGGTAGCTTTGTAATGCTAAATAATTTCGTTCCAAACGATATTGATTTACCTATTTTAGATATGGGTTCAGGCTACGGAGCTATTTCAGTTGTATTATCTAAGCTATTAAACAGAAAGTTTGTTGGCGTTGAGGTAAATGAAAGAGCTTATAATCTTTCTTTAGAAAATGCTAGTAAGAATAATGCTGATGTAGAATTTTATAATGGTTCAATATATGAGCCAATAATGGATTTAAAGTTTTCATCAATTATTACTAATCCACCAATTAGAGCTGGTAAAGAGGTTGTCTATTCTATTTTTGATGGAGCTTATGATCATTTAGTAGCTGGTGGTGAGCTTTGGGTTGTTATTCAAAAGAAGCAGGGAGCTCCAAGTGCCAAGGATCATTTAGTTGATAAATTTGGAAATTGTGAAATAATAAAAAGAGATAGAGGATACTATATTCTAAAGAGTGTAAAAAAGTAAGTATTTCGTTTTTTAAGCGAAATGCTTATTTTTTTTAATATTTATTACATTATTTAAATAATGTATAGTATACTTTTCTTTTTGTTGTTTTTTTGGAAAACGTTTAAGAAAAAAGTTGATTTTTTATGTCAACATATGATATATTGACACATGGAGTGAAAATGTTTTAGAAATAAAAACAAATACGGGGGATAAATTTAATATGAGAAAAATCAGAAGTCTTGTAGTTTTTATGCTAACATTCTTTATGGGAATTATGCTATTTGCTTGCGCGAAAACAAGTAATTATAAATTCTCAAATGTTGAATGGAAGGAAGATGGATCAGGCGCCACTGTAATTTTGGTTGATGAAAGTGATTCATCAAACAAAAAGGAAGTAAGCGTTGATGTAACCTTAAAGGAGCACAAGGATGCAACTTGCGATGAAGGTCCAAAAGATGTTTATGCTATTACCTATGAGGGAGTAACTTACACTAAAGAAATTGTTACAGGAAAGGCTTTAGGCCACGAATGGGAATTTAAAGAGTTTGAGTGGTCTTCAGATTTTAAAACTGCTAAGGCTGTTTTAGTATGTAAGAAGGATAACTCTCATACTAAAAAGGTAGATGTAACTGTAACATCTGTTAAAAAGGCAGATCCAAAATGTGAGGAAAAGGGCGTAACAACATATACTGCTACTTATGAAACACATACTGAATCTAAAGACGTTACTGATATAGATACATTAGGACATAATTATCAATTTGATCACTTTAGCTGGAATGATGATTACACAGCTACAGCTATTTTAGTATGTCAAAATGATTCTTCTCATATAAAAGAAAAAAATGCAGTTGTAACATCAAAGGTTATTACACCTGCAACATGTGAAGAAAAAGGATTAAGACAATATACTGCTACATATTTAACATATATAGAAACAAAAGATGTTGAAATAGAAGCATTAGGACATAATTACCAATTTGATCATTTTAATTGGGCAGAGGATAATAAATCAGCTGTTGCTGTTTTAGTATGCAAAAATAATGCAAGCCATACTAAGGAAGAGGCTGCAACTGTAACTTCAACAGTTAAAACATCTGCAACATGTGAGGCAAATGGTATTACAACATATACTGCAACATATGAAACACATACTGAATCTAAGGATGTTTCTGATATTGAAAAAATAGGTCATAAATATGAATTTGATCATTTTGTTTGGGCAGAAGATTATAAAACTGCAAAGGCAGTATTTGTTTGTGAAAATGATTCTACACATACAAAAGAAGAAAGTGTTAATGTAGTAGAAAATCAATTTGATGATTATAATTCTTATACTGCAACATATGGTGATTTTAGCGAAACTAGAAAGGTTTCTTTAACTACTGAAGAAATTTATACAGTAGATTTTAGAAATGCTGATAATGAACTTATTTCAACTACTGATTATAAAAATGGTGATACAGTAGTAGTTCCTGCAAATCCTACAATGGATGATGAAACTTATACTTATGTATTTAAGTCTTGGGATAAGGAAGTTAGCTTAACTGCACAAGGCTCAGTTACATATAAGGCTGTTTATGAAAAAACATATAAGGAATATGAAATTATATTTGTAAATTATGATAATGAAGTAATTTCAAAAGCAACTTACCATTATGGAGATGAAATAGTAAAGCCTACAACAGATCCAGAGCATCCAGCAGATAATACATATACATATTTATTTGCGGGCTGGGATCAAATGGGATATACATGTACTGGAAGTAAAACATATACAGCAAGATTCCGTCCAGTTTACATCGAATATGAGATTATATTCGAAAATTATGATGGCGAATTAATTTCAAAGGCAAATTATCATTATGGTGATACTATTGTTAAACCAGCAACAGATCCAGAGCATCCAGCAGACAGTACATATACATATTTATTTGCAGGCTGGAATCAAATGGGATATACATGTACTGGAAGTAAAACATATACAGCAAGATTTCGTCCTGTTTATATTGATTATGTTGTTCAATATGTAGATTTTGAAACTAAAGAGGTATTAGCTTCACAAACATATCATTATAATGACGAACTAAAGGCTCCTACTACGTTTACAAAAGCAGCTGATAATATATATACTTATGAATTTGTTAAAATTGAAGAAGAATTATCTTCAAATGTTCAAACAAATTTAACATATAATGTAGTATTTAATAAAACATATATCGAATATGAAATTACATTCGTAAATTATGATGATGAGGTAATTTCACAAACAAATTATCATTATGGCGATAATGTTAATGAACCATCTGATATTCCAACAAAACCAGCAGACAGTACATATACATATGCATTTGTTGGCTGGGATAAGGAAGTATCTATTGTAGAAAAATCTACTACATATAAGGCCGATTTCGAAGCTTTCTATATTGAATATGAAGTTATTTATTTTGATTATAATGGTAACAAAATATTAAGTACTAGCTATCATTATGGTGAGACTGTTGAAGCTCCTGAAGCACCAGAAAGAGAAGCAGATAATACATATACATATGAATTTATTGGCTGGGAAAAAAATGAAACAAATTTAGTTACTGCATATATTCCGCAATATAGGGAAGTATATATTGAATATACAATTACATTTGTTGATTATGATGATGAGGTAATTTCACAAACAAATTATCATTATGGTGATGAAGTAAATATACCAGAAGCACCAACAAGAGAAGCAGATAATACATATACATATGAATTTGCAGGATGGTCTCCTGTTGTAACTAGTGTAGAAAACAGTGCTACATATGCTGCAGATTATAATGAAACATATATTGAATATGAAGTTACATTTGTTGATTATTATGGCGATATAGTTTTTAGAAGTTGTTATCATTATGGTGATGAAGTAGATGTACCTCTTGGAACAGGCGTTAGAACAGATAATACTTATTTTGTGTTTAGCGGTTGGGATAAGGATGTTGAAGATGTAACAGAATCTATCACATATACTGCATGTTATGACCCTGTAATGCGTCAATATCATGATGTTGATTATGAAACATTTGATAAGATATATGATGGAAAGCCATTATCACCAGTATATGAGGTTTCAGGTGATGGAAATTATGTAGTTGAATATTCACTAAGAGGAGAAGATAATTACACAACTGAAGCTCCATCTGAATTAGGCGAATATACAATAAGATTTACATTTGATGAGACAGATTTATATTATGCTACTGAATTAGAATTTGATTTTGAAATAGCATATGAAATTAATACTTTTGTTTATTTTAGAATAGCTGAAGCTTATTCTTTATTAATTGAATTTGATAGATTTGGTAAAATCGATAAGGTGGTTAATCAAAATGATTTAGGTTATGTATTTATTGATAAGTATGAGCTAGTTGGTAAAACAGCAACTGAATTTGTTCAATTATATAATGAAGACTTAGTAAGTGGTGGCTACGAAAATCTATTACATTATTATGAAAAAATTAATAACAATTTAAATATTGATGTTGAGGTTACAAAACAACCAAATGAAATAAATCCTATTTATGAAGAAATTATTGAAGCAGTTGATAATTTAGATAATCATTCTTTTGTTTATAAAGTACATGATTGTGCAATAACAGGGTCATACTATGCTTTAATTTATTGGTTAAGTGAGTTTGATTCAAAGAAATGTGCAGAAAAATTAGACATGCTTATGGATGCTTTATCAAAATGTCACTCATCTAAATTGCAAAATCTTTATAGGAATTTATATTTATATGATTTAGAAGCATTACTTATTGAATATTATATTGGTGTATTAGAAGAAATAGATACTGATGAGGCAAATGATTATATTAATGAGCTAAATAATTATAATGATGTAAGGATAAATAATAATTTTATAGGTGTAAAGCAGCTATATCGTTTAAATCCATATTATCTAGCTTTGGAAACTCAATATGCTGATGCCTTCTCAGGGTTATTACATGCAGTTCGTGATTTTGACAAGGAGATCTGTGATTATTACTATAGATTATATATTGATACACGGGACTTTATAGGTGACTATGAAGAAACATTTAATTATATTACTATGGAAAGCAATTTTGATAAGAACTTATCTTCTTTCATAAATACAATTTCAAATTCTAATTTTAAAGCATTAATAAATGATTATTTCGATGAAGAAGAATATGATTATTACTTTAATAGAATATTTGAAGTTTCAGCTGATGAAATTGAAATGTGCATAGAAGAAGGCTATGATCAAAATGTATATTATCTAGATCAAAACGCTATTGGTGGTGAAAATAAATATTATTATGATGATGAATACGCAGGGCTTACATATATATTTAATATTTATGAATTAGAGGATGAAGATTATTATATAGGCTATATTATTGATGGTGTTTATGATAAGAATGAGGCTTTAGATAGCAAAATTGAAAAGAGAGTTTTAGATATTTTCGTTTATGAAGATGAAAATGGTTATATTAAATATTCAAATTATAAGGGTCTTAATGCAGCTCTATTTAATTTTAAAACTAATGAATTTAGAACTTGTAAGGGTGAATTAGTTCATATTGCTTATATTGTAGATTCTGAGGGTAATCCATATACAATTAGATTAAATAAATCAGGTGATGAGCTTATTTCATATTCATATGGTGGATATTGGACTCTTGATGAAATTGTTAAGCGTGTAACTGAGCCTAGTGATGATCATTTTGGTGAAGATACTATTTGGTGGTATGATGGCGAATATGTAATGATTGCAGGCTATGGCATGATGTATAAATTCGAAATAAATCCAAATGATCCATATATCTTAAAGGAATATCAAATAGAATTTGATTATAAAGATGTAAAATTTAATTATTTCTATGATAACCCAGTTTGTAAATTAGCATTTGTTACAATTAATAATGACAATTATGTTTTCATGTATTCATCAAATGATTCATATGATGATATTGAAGCTGGAACAGCAAAGCCATATTTAGGCTTAAATGGTGTATTGACTTGGTATTTAGATGGTGATACTATTTTCACTCCATTTGATGAGGATAGTGCATATATTATTACTTCAAATGGTCTTGAAAGATTTAATAGTACAGATATTCGTTATGAAGAAACAGCTTATGTATATAATGAAGGTCAAGATTATTATACTTTAGTGAGAGCTTATAGATATAATAAGAAAATTACTCGTTACATGATGAAAAATGATGAGCGTTATGCTGATCATCTATGGGATGAGGATGATAATTCTGTATTCATTTATGAAAAGTATATGCTAGTAAATGCATTCACAAAGAATGATGATGAATTAATTATCTTAGATTATGATAATGCTACAAAGAAAATATTATATTCAGGTTATAATCTAAATGAAGAAAAATATTTCATCATTTATGAATTAAATGGATATGTATTATGTAATTTATATAATAAATTTAATAAAACTGTAGAGGATACATTTGCATCAGATTCAAATGGAGTATTTATGGTTCAAAATACATGTGGTGGTTTAATATATATTTATGTAAATGATGCTCATTGTTATTATTTTGAGGTTGTTGATAATGAATTAATCGAGGTTGCACCTGAAGGATATGAGATTGTAATATTTGAAAATGAAGGTGATGTTTTCTATAAGCAAGTAGTTACTATAGATGGTACACCTAGATATGATTATATACCTACACCTACAAAACCTTATGATGATGTATATTATTATTGTTTTGAAGGCTGGAAGGAAGATTTTACAGCAGAAGAAAGAACATTTGTTGCTCAATATGGTATGTTTAGGAGAGATAAAACAGTCATTGTAACAGATGGTTATATTGATTATGCTTATGATGGAAAAGAAGTTCCAATGCCAACCTACCAAACTAATTCTGATGGTAAAGCAGCAATATATTATAAGCTAATTGATGCTGATGATGATACTTATACTCTTGGTATGCCAAAAGAGGTTGGAAGATATTATGTTAAATTAGTAATTGAAGGAACTGAGCATTATTTAGAAAACTATAAAATTATTGAATTAGATATTGAATTACCTACTAAGCAATATGTAATGTTCCATTATTTAACACTTATTAATTTATTAGTAGATGAGAAAGGCTATGTTGTTGATACTAATACCTTAGATCAAGTATTAAATCCTGTACTTGAAGAAGCATGTGTTATTGGCTTAACAATTGAAGAGGCTACTAGAGCTTTAGTTAATGCTTATGATAAATTAGGCTTATTTGCTTTAAGGAATGAAGATACTGAGGATGATAAGAATTTATTATTCAAGGTTCAAGTATTTAGCTATGGTAATTATTCTAATTATTTCAATGAAATTATTAAGAACGCAGCTGATGAAGAATTAGAAGCCTTAGATTTAGAATTTGAATGCTTATTAACTCAAAGTGATGTAAAAGAAATGCATTTACCTAATTTCACATTGTTAAGTGAAAATGAAATTGATGAATTAGATCAATATGAGACTATTGAATATTTCTTAGATAATTTCTTATTAACAACATATTATTCATATGGATTTAATGAATATGTCATTAATTTAGAGCCAATTTATACATTCTATACTGAGCTTGGAATTATATCAAATGCATTAGAAGGTTATAGTGGAGAAGCATATGATGCATTAAAGAATGCAATTACCTCAGTAATTACAATTCTTAATGAATCTATGGCTGATATTAATGCTGAAGCAGCAAAAGTATTAAAGAATGATTCTAAATATTTCTATTTAAGAAATGATTTCTATAATGCTTTAAATACATATATGGAAGCATATCAAAATGATGATGACATAACATTACAACTAATGCCACCACTAGGAATTATGGAATTCTTTGATGATATGATGAATAGTAAAGATCTTGAAGCTTTAGTTAAAGTATTTGATACTCCAACTAATGATGCTAAAGCTTTAAGAGCTTCATTATTTGCTTCAAGTAATAATGTTGCTTTAATGGAAGAAGCATTAGCTAAATATGATTATACATTTGATTCTATTCATGAATTAGCTCAAAATCAATATATAAATTATATTGACATTATGGGATTATCTTTTGATTATAATTTAGAAGAAATGCCAAGAGATGTTAATTTAATTAAGGATAAAGGTATTGCTGAATTCTATTTAATGAATGATTTAGAAGATGAAACATGGATTTTTGTTGATTTATCTGAATATGATGCATTAAAAGAGACTGAATATGAATATATTTGTTATGTATATGAGGGTCAATTCACATTAGGACAATATAATTATATTGATGCTAAGTTATTAAGATTCTTTAGATACTATAAGGATTGGGATAATAAAAATCAGTACTATGAAATTGAGATTTGTGACTACTCAAATTTATTTACATCAATGCTAAAGGCATATAAGGATAAACAAGAAATTCCAATGCCTGAATTAGGTAGAGGCGATTTAAAGCATGTTGCTCATATGGAAATGTCAAATATGATGATGACATTTGGATTATTTAATGATGATGGTGATAAGGTTGCCTTTGCCTACATGGGCGATTATACATTTGATGATGTATTAAATGGTCGTGTATCAATGCCATCTGAAACTATATTTAACTGGTCTAGTAAGGATGGAAAGTATACAGTTTTCTTTGAAACTATTATGTATACATTTGTTGAAGATGAAAATGATTCAAGACTATTAGTAGCAAATGAATTAGTAATGAATGATATTAAGCTTATATATAGTAAGAAGGAAGATGCAATAATATATGCATACATTGTTGCTGACGGTAAGAATTATTTATTAGCATATATGGGTAATGCTACTGAAGAAGATATTGAATCAGGTAAAGCAAAGCCAATTTTAGGTAATGGCGGAACATTAACATGGGAGATAATTAATGATAATGCTTTAATTTCATATATTGGTGAAGATGTATATAGTGCACATTATGTTACATATGATGAGCAAAATAAAGAATATAAATTTGATAGAATTGATAGATATGTTTTAAAATCTTATAAAGTTGCTTATACATATACTAATGATACATATAGCTACATATTAATAAATGGACTTTCATATTATGATACTATTTTACGTGATGCTTATAGATTTGATGGTGTTTTAACTGAAGAAGAAATGGTAGAACGCCTTGATAATCCTCAAAATTCAAATTATTATATGTGGTCTGAATATGATAATAGTGTTGTTTTAGATGATCAAGGTAAGATTGTTAAGGTATTTATAAAGAATGATGGTAAGCTTCAAGAGGTTGAAGAAAAATCTAAACAGATTGTTACATTAAATTATTCTGTTAAACTTTATTTAATAGTTGATGAGTTTGGTATTGTTACAAATGCTTATGGTGAGGAAGAGTATTCTAACTACTTCTTAAATAATCATGATTTAGAAGGTATTTATTTAAAGGATGCTATTATCGAATTCTTAAATGGCTTAAATGATGATGGATATTTCGTATTAGCTAAGGATATTTTCCAAAAACAAAAGGATCATTGTTTTGATACAGTAAAGATTAGTAGCACAATTGAAAATAATATGACTGATGATATTGAAGCTATTATGGCTGATATCAGAAATGATATTAACATTTCATGGACAATATTTGATCCAAAAGATAATTTAAAGGAGATTTCTACATATTCATATTCAGATTATGAAAAGATGACATTAGCTGAGGCAACAGAAGAATTAATTCATCGTTATGAAATAGCTTCTAAATATTCTACTGGTGGATATAAATATTATGCTTTATATTATAAGGATATATATGAATTTGTAAGCTTATTAAATAGATATAAGACTGCTTTAACTGCTATGACTACAGATTCTACTGATAAATATGCTACTGCTTTAACAAAGGTTGAAACTGCATTAGCTGCAATTAATAATTATAAGAGTGAAAATGGCTGGGAAAGTTATAGCTATATAGGCTTCTTGACACCTCGAAGCCCATATTTATATGAAAGAAATGAAATATATAATGATACAATAGCCTTATTAAAATCTATTCAAAATAATAATGAATATGAAATAAATAGTGCGGATTATGACAAAATTTTTGGTGAAAATTTTGCTCAAAATCAATTACGTGCTCAAATGGTACAATGTTATTATTATGTATATGCTGTACAAGCTATAAAAACTGATTTATATGATGATTTAGGTCTAGATATTATTAATGACATTTATTCATACACAAATGGTGGTATGACTTTAGACATATCTAGTATTGAAGAAGCATATATAAATGAATTGGATATTTATGCTGATGTTGTAGATATAAATGTTTTAGAATCTAATATTGATTTCTTAACTAGATATGATGATTATTATGAGGTTGAATATATTTATCATGATGGCTATGCAAATGAAACATGGGTATTTGTAAAATGGGAAGATGGACAATCATATTCATTCTTTGATGAGCATAATAATGTTTATAGCATTTGTTATGTATTTGATGGCTTATTTACTGAAGATGAAATATTTGATTATAAAAATGATAAGGATATTTTAAGATTTGCTGAATATCAAAAAGATGTTTTCGGCAATATTAGAGTAACTGGTCCATATATGTGTAATGAAGTCGTTTTCAATGTTGATGAAAATGATACATTATCATTAACTGAGCCTGAAGGTGATTTAGAATATGTTGCTCATTTCAAATATGATGGTGCAACATTCACATTTGGCTTCTATGATGATGGAAAAGCATATCAATATTATGGAGAATATTCATACAAAGAGTTAAAATCGCGTCGTGTTAAGGTATGGAATAGTGGATATACTTGGAATTATTATGGTGAGGTTGATTTATATTCATTAAGTGCCACAGGTACAGAGGTTATATTCTATTTAGATGATGATGGATATTTATATGAATATGTAGCTGATTTTTCTAATATAAATATTACTTATTTAGTTCCTGTTGACTCTGTTACACTTGTATTTTCAACAGATGATAAAGATAACCAATATGCATATGTATTTAATGGTATAGTTGATGAAGATACTATAAAGGCTGGTAATGCTCAATTAGTTATGGGTGGTGTAAACAACCTTGGTTGGTATGGTGATGAAAGTTGTCTTGTTATGACTTTGAATGGTGACTTATATCGTGTAATTATTTATAAGGAAGGCAAATATTCAGTGCATGACCCAAATGAAGTAACATATGGTGACTATTATTATGTAGTTATAAATGATGACTATTCATTATTATTCACATTGGTAGAAACTATTCTTGGCGAAGAAAAATTTAATGTTTATGAATATCCTGTAGGCACAACATTAGATGAAATGCTTAATACTTATAAGTTAACATTCAACCCAGGTTGTGAGGCAGTTTATGGCTGGAAGGCAACAGATACTGATGTTTATGTTTATAATTATTCAAATAATGAAATAATTATGAAGTTTACTAGAGGTGCTCAAGACTTAAAGGCTTATGAATTAAATACTAGAAGCTATAGATATATTTATTTTGATGAAAATGATAATACATATGCTTGCTATATAGTTAATAGCTTTAAAATTTGTTATTTCTTTGATAGAGAAGTACTTTACACTGAATTAAATGAGAACCTAGCTAATTATACATGTGAATATCTATGGGATGAGGATGTATACGGTAGAATTACTTTAGCTGATTTTAAAAATTATTTTGAATTAGCTAGTATGTATGGCTCAGCACTTGTCGAAGTAGTACCTCTTGAATTTAGCGAAGATCCAACAATTGATTATGTTTTATTAGATAAAGATTATAATATGACATATATTTTATTTGAGGCAGATGGCTATAATTATACATATGTTTATAAAGACCAAGTTACTTCAAAGGAATTTGGTAAGGTTGAACCTGTTAGAGGTATTAAAGGCGATGTTAGCTGGTATTTAGAGGATAATAAAATTTTAATAACACATCAATCTCAAACAGTGAAAACTGCTGTTTATAAAAACGGTGAATATGTTTTGGTATCTTTAAATGATATAGCATCATATGAGATTAAATATATTTATGTAGGTGAAGAATGTCAGGATGTTTTCGTAGAAGCAGTAACATATGGTGAACAATCAATATATGATGTACTTTCATGGCCTTTAGATGCAACAGTGGAACAAATAGAGCTAGGATTATATGATTATTATAATCCAGATGAAACAGTGGTCATAGGCAAGATTGCTATAGATTTTACATGGGTTGAATCAGATAGCTCAGTAGCTGTAATTATGAGCCGAAGAAAACAGCCATCTGTTATTAATGATAAATACCTAAAGCAAGAAAATTCTATATATTTAACTGATTATGAGGTTAAGACTCAAGAATTAAAATATACTTATTCTGATGATGAATATATATACATGTTATATATAGAAAACGGTCTAATGATTTGTTATTCTTATGATAAGAATAATCAAGAAGGAGATATAGTTAATTCTTATTGCTGGCATGAATATAAAAACTGGGGTGTTACAATTATAATTGACGCCTTTACTGATGGTGAGGTTTTTGTAGCAAGTGATACTGATCCAACAATCTTAGTTCTTGCAGGAAAGAATTCTGGAACACCAATCGTAACACCAATTTCAGGTGGAGAACTTCCTGTAATTCCATATCCAGGTGGCGGCGGAGTAAAACCAATATTTGTTAATCCTTAAATTTAAAAGGAATTACTAGATATTATTTTAGTTTCATAAAATAAAATAAGAAGGTTGAAAAAATCAACCTTCTTTTTTAATAATATAAAAAAATAAGCATACTTCAAAAGTATGCTTTATTTTCTATTATCTTTTGCTTGCATATGGATATACAATTAAGAATAATCCAAATACCATTAGCATAATACCTGTAACAATGTAGAATGCTGTCATGATACCACTTACTGGAATAATTGCAAGTACTGCAAATATTACAAGTAAAATACCAACAACACCTTCAACAATGGCAGGAACAAGTGCCTTCTTATAAGTTAAGCATAAAATCATGTCAATAATTAAAATTGAGCCTAATACTAATACGAACCAAATTACGAATGAAGTAATAGGTAATTCTTTTCTAATTAAAGCGATTAAGCCTAATGCTATAAAGCCTGTAGCTGCGATAGTTGAGCTTGATACAACTCTTTTTGTTCTTACAACGTCTGCTACTACTAAAGCTAAACCAGCAACTAATAAAACTATGCCGATTACTGTATTTAGTATTCCATTACCATCTCTTGTGATTACAAGCATTAAACCAACTAAGAAAAGTAGAATACCTTCAACAACTTGAATTGCAACGGCAGCTCTATTTGATGAACTTTTTGCCACTTTATAAACCCTCCTTTTTGTCCTAATTATTATTGTAGACTAATATTAAATATTAGTCAACAAATTAGGAAATAATTAAACAAAATAGACATTTTATTAATTACAAAGTATAATAGTATAAAGAAACCAAAATAGTTTGGTGGTGATTTCGATGCGAAAATATAATAATATTATATCTAATTTCATAATCGGAATTTTCTATACTTATAAATAAGTCGTTTTTTAAAACGGCTTTTTTTCTATATTTATTAAAAATTTTGAAGGAAGGAGGCTAAAAATATGGCACATATTGAGATGCTTGATTTCAAATTTATAATTAATTTTGAATATGTTGCAGAATTGATATTTATAGTAATGCTTGTATATATGTTTGTTCAAAAGAAATATTTAGTAAAAAGAAGTAGAGCATTTATGTGGATAATCACATTAAATTTTATCAATACAGCTTTTGATATATTTGCTTCTAATTTGTTAAATTATATAATTGCTGATCCAAGCCTTAAGGATAAATATTTACTTTTAGCAAATATACTCTCAAATATATATTTCTTGTTGCTATTTGGTTCGATATTTGCGTTTGCGGTATATGTTATTTTAATAACCTGTGGACTTGAATATATGCATAAAAGGCCACTTAAGGCTATACTATTTTATACTCCAGCAATAGTTGTTATTGTTATTACATTTATTAATTTCTTTACTTGCTCATTTATTTATTATGATTTTAAAGATTGTTTAATAATGGATATTAATATCATTTCATTTATTGCATATGTTGGAATGGCAGCTATTTATCTAATTTATGCAATTTTAGAGATGTTTAGATTTAAAACAATATTTGAAAAGAAACAACTTTTGGCCATAACATTAGTCCTTCCAATAATGTTTGCAGGTATGCTTGGAGAAATATTTGCCCCACAAGCATTAGTTATATCCTTTATGGTTGCGATTCTAATAATTTTGGTACAAAGTGTATTAGAGTCATCAGAGGATTTGATAGACCCTAAGACAAATCTACCAAATCTTGAAGAATTTAATAAAGTAATAAAAAAGGCATTCTTTACAAAGGATAAAAATAAAACAGTAGTTTTAATTAAGATTGCAAATTATAATGAGCTTGCTTCTTCATATTCTACATCAATTATTAATGAGTATTTGAAGAAAATCACTAAGACTATTGTAAAATTTAAGAAGATAAGAAAAAGTAAGGATGATATATATTCTCTAAATAATGGTTATTATGCAGTTGTATGTAATAAGAAGAATTATCCACACAAAAATCCTATGGATATATATCGTACGGATGTTTCAAATGGTAGTTTTTCAAATTTTGGTACTAAATATAAATTTTGTTATTTTGAACCATTTAATGATTTTGAAAATGCTGATGAATCTCTAAATTTTGTTAATAATTATAGACAAACAATTAAGCTAGATGAGGAATATATTAAATATAGTGATGTAAAAAATAATAAAGAATTAATACTTCAAAATAACTTAGAAAAAATAATTGATACTGGTTTAAAGGAAAATGAATTTGTAGTATTCTATCAGCCGATTTATTCTGTAAAGGATAAGAAATTTAAAACTGCAGAAGCGTTAGTTAGATTAAATTCTAAAAAATATGGATTTATTCCACCAAATTCATTTATTCCATATGCTGAATATAGCGGAAGAATTGCTGAAATTGATGGCTTTGTAATGGAAGAGGTATTTAAATTTGTATCTAGTCCACAGTTTGATGAGTTAGGTTTGGATTATATAGAAATTAATCTATCAATGGCAGAATGTGCTAATAAGATTTTGGTTGAAAGAATTAAAAAATTAAAGGAAAAATATAATATTGATACTAAAAAAATTAATCTAGAAATTACTGAATCATTTGATTTAAATGACCAGGCTGAAATCAGTAGGAATTTAAATAGACTAGTTGATATGGGATTTGAATTATCGCTTGATGACTATGGAACTGGTTATTCAAATATTAACAGATTCTCTACATTACCAATATCAATAATTAAAATTGATAAATCATTGGTAGATGAATGTGAAGATGAAAGCATTCAAAAGATATTAGGCTTCTCATTTGATTTAGTCAAAGAATTAGATAAAAAGACAGTAGTAGAGGGTGTAGAAACTGAAGCTCAGCTTAAATTGTTTGAAAAATATGGAGCTGATTATATTCAAGGTTTTTATTTCTCAAAGCCTCTAGCTTTCAAAAAATATGTTGAATTTTTAAAAAATAATTAAGAAAGGAAGTGATGAATATGTTTTTAGGTGTAATATTGCACTTTGATTTTGCAGCACTGTTTATATTTGCAATAACTATATTCTATGTTATTTATAGAAAATTATATAAGGCATATTCGTCATTCTTATTTTTATTAATTAACATATTATATTTTGTTGTGTGTGTAATAGATATTTTAGTAAGTTCAAATATTTTACCTATAATACCTGAAAAAATAGGAATGTTTTTATATTATTTCTTAAAATATCAGGCTTCAATTGTTTATTTGTTATATATAATTGTTATTACAAATTCTGCTGATATTATTAAAAATAAAAGAAATGGAATAATCTTTTCGATTCCATTTGTAATAACTATAGCTTTTTTAATTAGTAATATATTTACAGGTCATATTTATTATTTTGATGGTAATGTATATCATAGAGGAGATTATATATTTATATTCTATGGATTATCATTTATATATGTAATAATTGGCTTATTATGGCTAATAAGATTTAGTAAAGCTTTTAAATTTAATGAGCTTTTTGCGTTATTTTCTGTATATGTTTTATCAGTTGCAGCTTTGATTACTCAATTCTTTAAACCAGATGCGCTAATTGAGCTTTTAGTTTCATCTATTTCATTTATATTATTAAGTGTAACAATTGAAAGAAGTCAGATAATTGTTGATCCAAGAACAGGCTTAAAGAACTTTGCTAATTTTAAAAAGACAATGTTCATAACATTTAAGAGAAAAAAAGAAATTGGCTTAATAATTTTCTATGTTAAAAATTATTCAGTCTTATATGAAAAATTTAGCTATGATGTAGCTTTAAAAAGAATTAGAGCGATGACAACATATATGGCTAAGGCATGCTTAAGTGAAGTATCATATGAATGTTATTATCTAGGTGATGGTGTTGTCGCCATAACTACATCTTCAGTCTGGGAAGCTGAAAAGCTTGCTCAAATAATGAACGATACAATGCTTAACCCAGATTATGATAAGGTTGTATTTAATGTTAATTATCTACTTTGTATTTCAAGCTTCCCATCAGATTTTAACAGCTTAGAAACCTTCTATAAATTTATTACTGATTTCCCATATTTGGTTGATTATGAAAGAAAAGCTATTCATATATCTACGTTGAAAAATGATGATAAGCTATCTGTTTTATTTGGATTAGATAAAATTATAAACAGAACAATAGAAAATGGAAACATTTCTATAGAATTCCAACCAGCATTTGATGTTAAAGAAAATAAATATAATGTACTTGAAGCGTTAGCTAGAGTATATGATGAGAAATACGGCATAATTAATGCGGATAAATTTATTTCCTATGCTGAAAGTAAGGATAAGATTTATTCTATCGATATGATGGTAATAGAAAAGGTTTATGAATCATATACTAACCTTAATTTGAAATCATTAGGCGTTAAGAGTATTGCGGTCAATATTTCAGTTAAAACAATTATTAATTCAAACTTCTTTAAAGATTTAAATAAGCTTGAGGATAAATATAAGCTAGGTAAGGAAGTTGTTGTTTTTGAGGTAAGAGAAAGAGGAAGAAAGGAATTTATTCCACAGGCCTTTGAAACAATTAATAATATGATGAAGGATGGATATCTATTCTCACTAGATAATTTCGGTATTGGTTGTATGCCTGTAGGTAATTTATCAAAAGCTCCATATGTATATGTTAAATTTGATTTATCATTTGCTAAAACAATATCAAAGAAGAGTACATACAAAGTTGTAAGGAAGACAATTGATTTATTTAGAAATTTAAATAAATGTTCAGTATGTACCGGTGTTGAAAATGAACGGGAGGCTAAAATAATAGAAACATTAAAGCCTGATTATGTTCAAGGATATTATTATTCTGAGCCTCTAAACATGAGGGATTTAGTAAAATTCTTAGTTAACAACAATAAGTAAGGATGAAGAATTATGAAAAGAATTAAAATTTGTTTAAGCTTTATAATTGTTGGTGTTTGTTTAATATTGTCTCACCAAATAATAAAGAAAACATAGATAATGAAAGAGCTCATGTATGTGACTATTTTATTACTAAAGAACAAAATAATGATTATTCAAATTTTTATGATATAGATTATTTAACTAATTTAATTAATGATGAATTGTAGTTTAAAAGAATCCGACTTAATCGGATTCTTTTGTTGTGGTATAATAATTATAAAATAATTATTGATTTTTAATTTTAATCCTTTATAATAGATTTGT
>CAMOUK010000001.1 GCA_946626535.1 uncultured Caryophanales bacterium | reverse complement strand
ATGGCATGATTAGGTGTAATTCCTATACCGACAGTAAAGTCTGGATGAGAGAAGAGATAGCTTATTAATTGATAATATTATCTTAAATTAAAAGCCCCATGGAGATATTTCAGGGGTTTTTCTTTTAGTTTAGGAGGATATTTAAAAATGAAAAATACTGAAATTAACTCAAAAAAAATTTACAAAAATCTTATTATTTTTATTGTGATGGTAATCATATCACTCAGCCTTATAATAACAGGTATGGTAACTAATGAAGTTAAAAGAAAAGAATTTGTTCCTGAGACCTATTATGTATATTCATTAGCTGATGATAAAAATACATTTGATGGTAAAACAGAATATTATAATGGTGAAAATTTAACAAATCCAAAGGAATTAAATTTATATGAAAAAATAGAAGAAAGCTATGAATTGTCTTTAGATGAAACATTTGAAAGCGAATCATATTATCAAAAAAATGGTGAAGAGTATAAAGAGGTAAATCCACTTGCTTTAAATTTAAATATTAAAAAAGCAAAACAAACTAAATACTCTAGTGGATGGTATATTTATTTCCTTGAAATTGTAGGAGCCTTAGTATTCTTATTATCTTTTGGCTATTTATACACATTTTTACAAGAAAAATATAATTTTAAAAAAATGACAACAAAACAAATGTCTGTTATCAGTGTTTTTAGTGCACTGTCAATTATTTTATATTATTTTGGTAAATTTAATTTGCCATTCTTCCCTAAATGGTTAGATATTCAATTTTCTGAAATTCCGGCTTTAATAATTTCATTTATGTATGGACCATTTTCTGGAGCGTTAATTATATTGGTTAGATTTTTCTGTAAGTTACCAGGCACATCGACTGTAGGAGTGGGAGAAATGGCTGATTTATTAATTGGTTTAACATTAGTAATTACTGCAGGATTAATATATAAAAAACATAGAACAATTAAAGGTGCATTATGTGCCTTAGCTATTGGTATGTTGTTTGGTACTTTTGTAGCAACAGTTTCAAACTGGCTAATATTAATTCCAGCATATAAGGGTATTGCAGGATACTCTCAAGCGATGTTAACTGGCGCTATGGATGGTATTATCAGTGGAAGTAAGGGTGTAGTTACAGATGCTAATTTTATGCTATATTATCTATTTGTTGCCGTTATTCCATTTAATTTATTTAGATATACATTAGTATTTGTAATCACTTTATTACTATATAAGAGATTAAAGAATATTATTGTTTACTTTGTAGGCGATTATAATCAAGCTGAAGAAGTAGCTCAAACTGAATAACTTGTATAAAACCACCAATTGTATTAAAATATTTTTGGTGGTTTTTATGTTTAATAAAAATGAATGGAAAAAAGAAATATTTAAAGAAGATTTAAAAAAAGTAATATTAATAGGACTTTTAATGGCTATTTTAGGTGGCGCTTTAAGTTCTGTTTTAGATTATTCATTAAATAAAATCCATATCACAATATCATTTGGTGTTATTATATATGCGATTTTAATTGGAATAATGATAAGAAGGTCTTATGTTAATTATCATATCCTTTATCCAGTACTAGGAATAGTATTTATGATAGTTGCCTCAATTATATCTAGACTTTTATATCCTTTTATCATCTATTTTAATTTTAGTGAATATTTTAATTATTTAGGTTCACCTAATGTTTGGTTAAATATTATTTTTGGCCCAATATATAGCTTAGTTACGCGATTTGGAGCATCTGATTATATTTATATAATCCTAGGCTTTATAATTCATTTAGCTTTATATTTTCTTTGTTATAGATTAGCTAAAGGAAATAACTAAAAAAATTTAAAACGTTTTCACACTCATTTACAATGAAAAAGGTATTTAAATATTGTATAATTATTTCGGTAAAAAATTTGTTATTATAAAATAAATAAGGAGATGTAAAATTTATGCCATTTATTAGTAGCGTTTACGCAAGAGAAGTTTTAGATTCACGTGGTAATCCAACTGTTGAAGTTGAAGTACAAACAGAAAGCGGAGCATTTGGACGTGCACTTGTTCCATCTGGTGCATCTACTGGTGTACATGAAGCTTTAGAATTACGTGATGGCGATAAAACTCGTTTTTTAGGAAAGGGTACATTAAAAGCAGTTGCTAATGTTAACAACATTATTGCTCCAAAATTAATTGGTATGGATGTAACATTACAAGTTGCAATCGATAAGATGATGATTGAACTTGATGGTACTGAAAACAAGAGCAAGCTAGGTGCTAACGCAACATTAGGTGTTTCAATGGCTTGTGCTAGAGCAGCAGCTGATTATTATGGAATCCCTCTATATAATTATTTCGGTGGTTTCAATGCAAAGCAATTACCACTACCTATGATGAATATTTTAAACGGTGGAGCTCATGCTGATTTCTGTATCGATTTCCAAGAAATCATGATCTTACCTGCTGGTGCTTCATCAATTAAAGAAGCAGTTAGAATGGGTGCTGAAGTATTCCATGCTTTAAAGACAATCTTAAAGAAGAATGGATATGTAACATCTGTTGGTGATGAAGGTGGATATGCTCCAAAGCTTGGTTCAAATACTGAAGCTTTCGAAAGAGTAGTTGAAGCTATTAAGGCTGCTGGTTATGTTCCTGGTAAGGATATCTTCTTAGGAATTGACGTAGCTGCATCAGAATTCTACAATACAGAAACTAAGAAGTATGTATTAAAGGCTGATAAGGGTGAATTCACTTCTAAGGAAATGGTTGACGTTTATTATTCTAACCTAGTTGAAAAGTTCCCAATAATCACTATCGAAGATGGTCTTGCAGAAGATGACTGGGATGGTTGGAAATATTTAACTGAAAAGTTAGGTAAGAAGGTTCAACTTGTTGGTGATGACTTATTCGTTACAAATACAAAGAGATTAGCTAAGGGTATCGAACTTGGTGTTGCTAATGCAATCTTAATTAAGGTTAACCAAATCGGTACATTAACTGAAACTTTCGATGCTATCGAAATGGCAAAGAGAGCTGGTTACACTGCAATTGTTTCTCATAGATCAGGTGAAACAGAAGATACTACAATCGCTGATATCGTTGTAGGTACAAATGCTGGTCAAATTAAGACTGGTTCTGCATCTCGTACAGATAGAATTGCTAAATACAATCAATTAATCCGTATCGAAGATGACCTTGATTTACGTGGCGAATATAAGGGCGTAGCTAAATTCGAAGGCTTAAAGTCTTTATATAACATCAACTAATTTAACTTTTGCACTTAAAAGGAAATTAATAAACTGATTTCCTTTTATTCGCGTTTTAAGGAGAAAGAAAATGATTAATGTAAATGATTTAAAAAATGGCGTTGTTATCGAATATGATGGTAAGCTAGTTCAAATTCTAGAATTTATGCACGTATTACAAAATAAGGTTGCTTATGTACGTGTTAAAATGAAGGATTTAAGAACTGGTACAGTTACTGAAACTGCATTAAAGGGTTCTGAATCAGCATTCAAGAAGTGCTATATCGACAAGAGAACAATGCAATATTTATATAACTCTGGTGATATGTATACATTCATGGATCAAGAAACTTATGAGCAAATCGATATTCCTGCTGAAAGATTAAAATGGGAATCTAAGTTCATGCTTGATGGTGATGAAGTACAAATTACTATGTATGAGGGTGAAATTTTAGGTGTATCTTTACCAGATAAGGTTACTCTACAAATCACTGATACAACACCAGCAGTTAAGGGACAAGCTACAGATAGAAAGAAAGCAGTATTAGAAACTGGTCTTGAAGTAACTGTTCCTGCATTCTTAGAAAATGGTACAAAGATTGTTGTTTCAACAATTGATGGATCATACGTTTCAAGAGCATAACAATAAAAGCGTAGTTTATGACTACGCTTAATCTAGCAGCTTAGCCAAGTGGTAAGGCTCCGGACTCTGACCCCGGCATTCACAGGTTCGAACCCTGTAGCTGCTGCCAATTTTGATTTTTAAGTGATACGAAAGTGTCACTTTTAATTTAAAGGAGATAATAAGATGATTGTTAAAAATACAACTGTCATTAAAAAAGAAGAGGTATTAAAAACTTTAATATCAAGTGCAAAAAAAGAATTGATATCAAAATATGTATTAGCATTTTTAATTCTACTATGTGGTGTTGGTATTTTAGTTAATGGTATCGCTACAGCAAATACTACTTATATAGTTGTAGGTTCAGCCTTTAGTGCCTTTGGTGTTGTTTATTTAGGTATTAATATATTTTCACATATAACTACACCTAAAAGAGTTAAAAAGCAAAATCCTGAGCTAATTAATTCTGATATTACTTATTCATATACTATTAAAGAAAAAAGTATTACAGCAAGCATCTTAAATTCTAGTAAAAAGAATGAATTTACATATCAGTTTACTGACATTAGAAATGTTAAGGAAGAAGAATTAAGATATGTAGTTAATTTAAAGGATAATCAGGTTCTATATATTAATAAGGATTCTTTCGTTAGTGAACAAGGTGAAAAATTCTTTTTAAGAGATATAGAAATAAATAAAACAAAATTTAAGTCTTTAAAAAAATAATCTCACGTTATGTGAGATTTTTTTATATCTTTATTGTATAATTATTTTAGTTTGTTTAATTTTATTGGCAAAAAATTAAAATTATTTCGTTTATTATAGTGAAAGGAGAAAGAATATGGATTTAGAAGTTGTTGTAGATAAATATAAAAATTCTAAAGAAGATAAATATTTTACTAAAATCTATAATGAAACTATAGGCTTAGTTAAATCTATTTTATATACATATTCTAATGATAAGGCTACTATAGAGGATTTATCACAGGATGTATATATGAAGCTAGTTAAGAATATAGATTCATATAATACTAAAAATTTTAGAAATTATATTTATCAAATAGCTAAAACTACAGGAATAGATTATGTAAGAAAAACTCATGAGTTAACAAATCTAGATTCTGACTATATTCCTAGTGAGGCTAAAAATCCATATTTAAATTTTGCCTTAAGCCATTTAGATAAGGATTTAAAGGAAATATTTTTAATGAAAACCTTACTTGGTTATACTACTAAGAAGGTTGCAGAGATTTTAAACCTTACTCCAAAGATGGTTAATTATGCTTATGAAAAAGCAAGAAAGCAATTAAGAAAAGAATTGGAGGGTGTCGAAGATGAAATTAAATAAATTTAATAAAAGATTAAAAGATGAATTTAATGATACTATTGAAGATAAGATAGTAGTAAAAGAAACAAAAAAAGCATTTCATTTTAAATTTAGATATGTATTATTAAGTCTTGCCGCAATTCTTATTGTATTTTTAGTAACAGATCATATTATAATTCAAAACTATAATTCAAAGGCAATTGCTGCTAGATCAAATTATGAAAATGTAGAATTATCTACTCAAAAATACGATAGCGAAGAAAAGCTTAATAGTGCTCTTGTATATACATATAATTATGAAAAAAAATTATCAACACTAGACCATATAGGCTCTATGTTTTCATTATTACAGGGATGCTCATCAAAAACACGATATGCTGATTCAAAAGATGAAACTCAAGTTCCCGATGGTAGCGCAATTCCTGGTGGAAGTAATAATTCGAGCTATAATACTAATGTTCAAGAAAATGGTATAGATGAAGCAGATGTAGCTAAATGTGATGGAACATACATTTATAGTCTTTCAAATGATTATTTAAACATATATAGTTTAGAAGGCGATTTAGTATTACAAAAAGGAATATATGCTAAAGATATGTATGTTAAAGATGATAAACTTGTTTTATTTTCTACTAGAAACATGGAAATATTTACATTTGATGGCAATAATATTAATTCAAATAAGAAATTAGATAAAGAAATTGTTGAGACAAGATTATTTGATAATTATTTATATGCTGTTACTATAGAAGGGTTAGATACTTCAAATGTAAATTATTCTAATGCATATTATGATGGTAGTGTTAATCCATATGCATTATATCGAATTTATAAAATTAATTTAGATAATTTAGATGATATTAAAGAGGCAGATTTAGCATCATCAACACGTTCAATGATCTATATGTCTGATAATTATTTCTGCTTTATAACAACAAATGATTTTTATTCATATCCTACCTGCACAAATATCTTTATCTTAGATTTAAATCTAGAAGGCTATGCTGCTATAAAGGAAAAAGGTTATGCCTTAAATAAATATTCTTTTTCAGAATATGATGGAATGCTAAGATATGTATTAACAGATATAGCTTCTTCAAATCCTATACATAATTCAATATACGTATATGATTTAGAAAAGAAGGAGCTAAAGGGCTCATTAGAAAATAAAATTGGTCTAAATTATGAACTTGTAAAATCAGTTAGATTTGAAAAGAATTTATGCTATGTATGTACATATAGAAATACTGATCCATTATATTTAATTGATTTAAGTGATCCATCAAATATAAAAATTGAATCAGAACTACATGTTTCAGGCTATTCAGGCTATTTACATAATTTTATAATTGATGGAACTACATATACCTTAGGTGTTGGCTATAATGATAGTAGATTACCTAAAGTATCACTATATAAAGAAGAAGATGGAGATTTAGTCCAAGTAGGAAAAAGCTTAGTCTTGACTCTTAGTGCAAATCAAGTGTTATTTGATGAAAATGGATATTTAATTCAAGATATAAAATATTATAACTATATTGCATTAGTTAATAGTTATATAGGCTATTTCTTCTATATTAATCCTTTAGAACCAGAAACAATATACTTTGGAGCTCCTGCGGCAGATCACACATATTTGATTTTTAAAATTGATACAGCAAAGGAAGAACCAATAAGTGTTTATAAGGAACATACATATACACAAAAGACTTATTATGCATATTTAAGATGCTTCTTAGTAAACGGAAAGCTATATTATGTTGGTGATGGAACAATTACAATAGAAGATTTTTAAGGAATTGGCAAATGCCAATTCTTTTTTTGCAAAAAAATGAAAACGTTTTATTGACATGATGCAAAATTAATGCTATCATATTGATAGTCAGACTATCATTTTTAAATTTTTTTAATATGGAGAAATAATATGAGTGGAATAAAGGACACGATGAAAAAGGCTATTGCTAAAAAGGCATTAGGTCTATTTTTAACAAACTCTATAACAAATGTTAAAATTTCTGACATTGCCAAGGAAGCAGATGTTGGAGAAGCGACAGTTTATAGATATTTTTCAACTAAACAAAATTTAGTTTTAAATTCAGCATTAATTTTAGCTTCAAATTTATATTCTAATTATTTTGAGCATTTCAAAGGTAATACAGGCTATGAAAAGATAGAAAGCTTTTATAATTTGTATTTAGAAATTTATAAAAATAATAATAATTATTTTAAATTTTTAAATGAATTTGATGCCTTTATAATTGGCAATAAATCGAAGATTAAGATAGAAGAATATGAAGAAAAGCTTTTTATGTATAAGACATTCTTTATCAATAATTATGAATTAGGCTTAGAGGATGGTTCTATTAAAAAGATAGATGATATTGATATATTCTATTATGGAACTACTCATGCCTTAATGGAGTTATGTAAAAAGCTAGCTAGTGCTGATATAGTTAAATTTGATGAACAAATTTCAAAGGAAAAAGAAATAAAAACAGTAATAGAAGTTGTTTTAAGTTATTTAAAAAAATAAGGAGGACATATGGAAAAGAAAAGATTAACTAAAAAACAAATGTGGATTTTTGCCATCGGACAATTAGGATGGTCAATACTTGGAGGTATAATAGGCTCTTGGCTTGTAACCTTTTATTTACCTACAAAGGAAGGAGAATTCTTCAAAGGAACAGATCTTCCATTTTATACATTAATTAAACCAGGTCTTATTATTGGAGGCTTTTTAACTATTTTAGGTTTAATTACAGCTTTATGTAGAGTATGGGATGCAGTCTCAGATCCTTTAATTGCTAATTTAAGTGATAATTCAAAAAATCCAAAGGGGAGAAGACTTCCATTTATGAGATTTGCTGCAATACCTTTTGCAGTTTGTACATTACTTGTATTTATGGCTCCATCATTATTTAATGGTGGAACAACACCAACTGCTGGAAATGTAGCATGGGTTGCAATAATGCTTGTTTTATTCTATACATTTATGACAATTTATTGTACACCATACAATGCTTTAATTTCTGAATTTGGTAAGACTCAAGAAGATAGAATGAATATTTCAACATATATTTCATTCACATATTTATTTGGTACATTAATCGCTTATTTACCATTCGTATTCGGTGGTATGTTTAGAGCTCAATTAGGCTATTATTGGAGCTATGTTGTTTGTTTCATCCCACTTGTTGTAATTGCTTGTGTTGCAATGCTTTTACCAACATTCTTACTTAAAGAGACAGACTTCGTTGATCCAAAGCCTGCTGGTACTAATGCATTTAAATCATTAGGTCAAACATTTAAGAATAAGAACTTCTTAGTATTTAGTGGCTCTGATGTTATGTATTTTATCGGTTTAACACTATTCCAAACAGGATTACCATTCTTCGTTAAATTAACAATTGGTCTAGATGAATCTTGGACAATGTATTTACTTGGTGGTATGACTTTAATTTCTGCTTGCTTCTATCCAGTTGTTTCAAAGCTTGTTGCTAAATGGAATAAGAAGAAACTAGTTATCGCAGGCTTCTTAGGTCTTGCTTTAGCATATGTTGTAACAGCTTTAGCTTATCCTATCACTGGTGGTAAGCCATGCGCAATGAGCTATGTTGTAGGTATCTTAATTGTAATAATTGCTGCCTTCCCAATGGCTCTATTAGGAATTATCCCTCAATCAATTGTTGCTGATGTTGCTGAAGAAGATTCTATCGTTACTGGTGAAAAAAGAGAAGGTATGTTCTTTGCTGCAAGAACTTTTGCTATGAAGCTTGGTCAATCAGTAGCTATGCTAGTATTTACATCTTTAGCTATTATTGGTTCAACTGCTAGTCAAGAGGAATTAAGAAATTCAAATGATGTTTCAGCTTCATGGCAGGGTGTAACAATTGTAGCAGTTTGTGCTGTTATTTTCTGTTTACTAGGTGCACTTATTTTATCATTCTATAATGAAAAGAAGGTTATGGCTACAATCGCTAAGGATAATAATGTAGTAGAAGAAAAAACTGAAGAAGTAAAAGAAGAAAAAACTGAAGAAGAAAATAAAGAAGAATAAAGGAAGGTGAGTTTTGTGATATTAAAATATTTAGTTAATAATACTATAAATGAAACTGATTTAAATAATGATTATGTAGAAATATTTAGCTCATCAGATAATAATAGACAAATTATTAAGGTTAAAGCCTTAAAGGATATTAGTTTATTAGAAGCTAGAATAAATAAAAAATTAAATATCACAAAAGATGATTTAATCTTCTTTAATGGATATCAATCTTGGACTGAGACAAAGGAAAACTATGTCACAGAAAAGGAAAGAAATATAAAAAAGGCTCCAAAGGCTATCGTGAAGAAGTTTGGACTAGATAGATATGGTGATTCTATTTTATATAAATACAATAAGGACTATTTACATGGCTATGATGTATTTTATATAAAGGGTAAGGATAGTCTATTTAGCTTCAATAATAATTTTAATAATGCTTGGCTTATTTATGAATTAAATAAGAAGACTAATACTTTAACTATCATAAGTGATGTTAATAATATTAGCTTAAAGGCTGGAGAAGAATTTGTAGTATATGATTATTATTTATTTAATAATTATGAAGAGGGCTTAAATAAATTTAATGAATTATTCCCAAAGAAGAATTTAGAAAAGGTATTTGGTTATACATCTTGGTATAATTACTATCAAGATATTAATGAATCAATAATTTTAAGAGATTTAGACGCAATTGATTCTAGATTTAATTTATTCCAAATAGATGATGGCTATGAGACATTTGTTGGTGACTGGATGGATGTAGATCCGAAGAAGTTCCCTAATGGTTTAAAGCCAATTGTTGATAAGATTCATTCTAAGGGCTTAAAGGCAGGTATTTGGCTTGCTCCATTTGTTGCTGAAACTAAATCTAAAATATTTAGAGAGCATCAAGACTTATTAAAGAAGGATAAGAATGGAAATTTAGTAAGCTGTGGTGGTAACTGGAGTGGCTTTTACTGCCTAGACTTTGAAAATGAAAAGGCTAGGGAATACGTTAAGAAATCTTTAGAATATTTTATCGATTTAGGCTTTGACTTTTTCAAGCTTGATTTCTTATACTCAACAGCTTTAGATCCACTTACTGGTATGACTAGATGCCAAACTCAAAATTATACATATGATTTCTTAAAGGATGTATTAAAGGGTAAGATGGTACTTGGCTGTGGTGCTAATATAATTAATTGCTACAATAGATTTGATTATTTAAGAATTGGTGCTGATGTAACCTTAATATTTGATGATGTATGGTTTATGAGAAAGCTTCATAGAGAAAGAATATCTACTAAGATGTCTTTACAAAATACTATCTATAGAAGCTTTATGAACGATAGATTGTTCGGTAATGATCCAGATGTATTTTTATTAAGAGATAATAATATGAAGATGTCTAAGGAACAAAGAGAATCATTAGTAACTATCAATTCATTATTTGGTACAGTTTTAATGACATCAGATAATATTGCAGATTATGATGATGAGAAGAAAGAATTATTAGCTAAAGCTTTTGATTTATTCTATCATGGTAAGGTTTTAAACTTTGAAAGAAGAAAAGATGATATTTTGATTTCTTATGAGCTAAATAACAATAAGGTTAATTTAGTTTATAATACGAATAAGGGAGTGTTTAAAGATGGACAAAAGTAGTATTATTTTTGGTAATAAAATTGATAAAAAAACAATAAAAAAGGCAAATAAATCAAAAAGAAAATATCAAAAAAAATATGGTGATGATTCAAAGGCTGATTATAAAATAAGCTTTGAAAAGATTGACACTCTAGATTTTATAGGTGCTAAAAATATTGTTTTTGGTAAAGAAAATGAAAAATTACCTGACAATGCCTTAATTGTAGGTAATATTAGAATGGGTTTTGGTCACTATAGAATAAGTATCGCTATGGCATCTTGTGCAAAGGCTTTAGGCTATGAGCCATATTGGCTTGATTTAGCATCTTTTGATGCCACAGGCTCTAAGATGATTAGAAAGCAAAATAATATGTATTCAACAGCCTCTAAAATTTCTCAAAAATCAAAATTATTTAATCATTTTGTTTGGGAGCCATTAAATTCAGAAGGCTTTAAGAAGATTACATATAATGCAGTAGATCAAAAAAATAGTGAGCTATTAGTTCCTATATTTAAAAATATAGATAAGGATGTTCCTTATATCGCAACCCATGTATGGCCTGCCCAAGGTGCAATCCATGCTGGTATGAGGCACGTAGTTAATGCGATACCTGATAACTGGCCAATGGGACTACATTTAGCTGAAGGTTCAATTCATACCGTTCAAACACCTTTTGCATATCTAGGCTATAAGATGTTAAATGGCTTTGCTAAAAAGCCTTTAAATGGTATTCCTGAAAAGGATTTAAAGATGGTAGGACGTTATGTAGATCATGAGCTTTTAGTTAATTTAAAGGAAGATAATAAAAAAAGACTTGATAGAATTAAAAATAAGGAGCCTTTGAGATTCTTATTAACTGTAGGTGGAGCTGGTGCTGGCTTTGATATGTATTTAGCTATGATTAAGCATTTACTTCCTTATGTTAAGAAAAATGAAGTAGTTTTATTTATAAATTATGGCGATCATAAGGATGTTTATGATAAAATATTAAAGAAGGTTCCAGAAATGAAGAATTATAAGACATTCTTTAATCAATATAATGAATTTAAGGAATTTGTAAAAGAATCTTATGATTCAAAGGTTGAAGGAATATATTCTATCTGCAACAATAATATATTTGAAGCGGTATATTCAACTAATTTATTGATGAGAGTTTCAGATTTATTAGTAACAAAGCCAAGTGAATTAGTATATTATCCTATACCAAAGGTATTTATGCGTCATATTGGTGGACACGAGGTTTATGGAGCTATTAATGGTCGAGAGCTTGGTGATTCAACATTTGAATGCCCAACAATTAAAGGGATAAACGCAATGTTTGATAGATTACTTATGGATAAGGAAATACTAGTTCATATGATTAATGAAATTGAAAGGTTGAAGGAGCAAGGCTACTATAATGGCGCATATGAATGCGTTAAATTAGCTGTAGGTAAGAAGTAATGGAAAATTTCAAAGAAGTATTTGGATATGACTATGATAGCGCATATTCAACTCCTGCTAGACTAAACTTAATTGGTGAGCATATTGACTATAATGGTGGACTAGTAATGCCTGCTGCTATTAGTTTATATATTAAGGGCTATTTTAAGAAAAGAAATGATAATGTTATTAGATTATATTCTAAAAATACAAAAACCTTAGTTGAGGCATCATTTGATAATTTAGAATATGATGAGAAGCGTGATTGGGCTAATTATCCAATTGGTATGGTTTGTATTTTAAAGAATAAAGGCTTAAATATCGATAAAGGCTTTGATATATTTTTTGAATCAAATATTCCTTTAGGGTCTGGCTTATCATCATCTGCCGCAATACTTGATTTAACATGCTTTATTATGTCTTGTGAATTTAAGCTAGATTTAGATTTTAAGACAATTGCCTTATATGCTTGTGAGGCAGAAAATAAATATTGTAATTTATCAAGTGGTATAATGGATCAAATGGCTATTGCCTTAGGTAGAAAGAATAATGCGATACTTTTAAATTGTGCAACTAAGGATTATGAATATATTCCATTTGATTTTGGTAAATATAGAGTTGCTATTCTTCAAACAAATAAGAAAAGATCATTAACTGAATCTAAATACAATGAAAGAGTTATCGAATGTAATGAAGGCTTAAAGTTATTAAAGACTAGATTTAATATCGATAATTTATGTCAATTAAGAAATAAAGATTTGGATACAGTTAAAGAGCTTATTAAGGATGAGAAAATTTATAGAAGAGTAAGACATGTTATAAAGGAAAATGAAAGAGTTTATGAATTTAAAAAGGCTCTTTTAGATTCAGATGTAAAAGAGTGTGGTTCTATATTAAATGAAAGCCATTATTCCTTAAGAGATGATTATGAGGTTACAGGACTTCATCTAGATACAATTACTGATTTAGCTAGAAAGAGTAAATATTGTCTTGGCTCTAGAATGACTGGCGCAGGCTTTGGTGGCTGTGCTATTGCGATAATTGAGGCATCAAAATTAGAAGAATTTATTAATGAGGTTTTACCAAAATATAAGGAAATTACAAATACTGAAGGCAATATTTATTTAGTTGATGTAGTTGATGGTCCTAAAAAAATATAATTTTTTTGTAGATAAAGAGTGAAAACTAGGATTTCACTCTTTTTTCTAAATAAATTAAGAATTCTTTATTCTTTAAAAGAAAATGAAAAAGTGTTATAATTTAAAAAAGAAGTCTTTCTATTTTTGGAGGATATTTTATGGGATACAAAAGCGTTGAGGATTTTGTAAATCTTGATCTAGTTAGACAAAAGGATAGAAATTATGTTTTAGATGCTTTAACTAATACTATTTCAAGAGGAGATATTTCCGCAATAATTAGAAATTTAATAGCTGAAAGAATACCTTTTTCATTGACTATTTTTGATATTGATAATTTTAAAATCATCAATGATACTTTTGGTCATGCAGAAGGAGATAGAATCTTAAAATTAATATCTGATACAGTTGTTAATCAAATTGGTGATAATGCGATTATTGGAAGATATGGTGGAGATGAATTTCTAATTATTTCTTACGCCTATGAATATAATGATGTTTGGAAATTCATAAAAGGCGTAATGGATGCAGTAAGAAAGACTAAATCAAATTTAAAGAATTTTGATGTCACTATAACTAGTGGATCTGCCTGCTTCCCTAAGGATGCTAAAGAAATTGATGATTTATTTGTAAAAATTGATAAGGCACTTTTTAGAGGTAAGCAAAAGGGAAGAAACTGCTTCATAGTTTATAATGATGCTCTACATAAAAACATCGATATGTCTAATAAGGTTGAACAGACAGTTGATTTAATGGATTATTGTCATAGAGAATTTATGTCAGATGATTCATTAAAAGAAAAAATAATGGTATCTAATAAATTTATTTGTGACTTATTAGTTTTAAATTGTTATTATATCGATGCTAAAACTAAAAAGATAAAAACTATTATTGGTGATGATGACTTAGAAGCATTGAAGAAGAATTATTTTGAGGAATTGTTAGATACCGAAGATACTATTTCAATTAATGATTATTCAAGATTAATTTCTAAGCATCCATTACTTCATGAATATTGCTGGGATAATAAGATTAAATCATTTAATTTAGTTAAGGTCTTTGGACCAGATAAGGTTTATGGCTATTTCTTATATACTGATAAAAATGTAAAAAGAGTATGGCAAAAAAATGAAATAATTATTTTATCATATATTTCACATATGGTTGGAATGTTGATGTATTATGAAAAGAGGACTAAAAAATGAGAAAAGATTTTGGTAAAAAATTAAGCTTTATACCACTTCCAGTTTTAATTATTGGTACATATGATGAGGCTGGAAATGCTAATGCTATGAATGCTGCTTGGGGTGTTCAATCAGATTATGAACAGGTTTCAATAATTTTATCTGAGCATAAGACAACTGCTAATTTAGAAAAAACAAAAGCTTTTACAGTTAGCTTTGCCACAGCTGATACAGTTAAAATCTCTGATTATTTTGGAGTTGTATCAGGTAATAAAGAAGATAAAATTAAAAAGAGTGGTGTTAAGATTGTTAAATCAAATTATGTTAATGCACCTATAATTTTAGATTATCCTTTAACCTTAGAATGTGAAGTTATATCATATGAAAATGAGCTTTTAGTTGGTAAGGTAATAAATGTTTCAGCCGATGAGACTATTTTAACAAATGGTAAAATAGATGTTGAAAAGCTAAATCCAATTTGTTTCGATTCTATAACTAACAGCTATAGAGTATTAGGAGAAGTAGTTGGTAAAGCATTTAAAGATGGATTGGAGTTGAAGTAAGGCGTGAATTCACGCTTTATTTATTAATATGGAAAAATCATTTAGCGATATATTATTTAAAGATTTTTTAGAATTATTAGAGGATTATATTTCTAAATATGAAAATATAAGCATTGAATTTGTTGTTAATGGCTTTGAGGATTATTTAGAAAAATATTATCTTGATATATATAATTATGAGGAATTATATGTATCCAAATTAAATAATGCTTTAAGAAAGCTAGAATATTTAAAGAAGATTAAAATAGAAGATAATAGAATTATTGTGTTATAAGGTATTTAGATGAAAAAATTATATTTATTATTCATATTTATGATTTTAATATTAACTTCATGCTCATTTGATGGTGAGATTGTTAAATCCTTTATTTCAAGGATTTATAATGGTTCAACTGATAGTGCTGGTAGTATTTATAGCTATTATTTAAAGGATAAGGGTGAGATACCATACATTAAAATTGAACTTATAGAAACAATTATTGATGGTATTGAATATGAGGTTAGATATAATGATGGAAATGTAGTTATTAAAAATAAGAATAATGACGAAAAGTGTAGTATAGAAAATAACGTTATTACTTTTGATAATTATGATTCCTTTTTTAAGCCTGGGAAAAATGATGCCCCACTTAATGTTATAAGTAGAAATAATAAATATATAGAAATAAATGATTTCGAATATACTGAAGGTAGTAAAAAGGTTATGGATTTAAATGAGTATGATATTTATTTATATCAGACAAGTAATTCATGCTATATACCTTTTGCAATATTTGAAACGATATTTTTAGAAGTACCATATGGAATTAATTTCGTATTTAATGGTAGTGATTATTATTCAATTAGTGATAAAAATTTATTTTATAGATATCAATTAACAGACTACGGTACAAATTATTATTCATTATTAAATGGAAAAGAGAAATCAGATGTTATAAAGAAATTTTCTTACAATCAATTATTATTTGTTTTAGATAATTTCTATGGACTAAAGGAAAAAAAGAATATTGATAGTTTCAGTAATTATTTTTCTTCAATTGGCATTAATGAAGATAACTATTCATCAAAGCTTATAGAACTAACTAATTACTATCTTGATGATCCACATTCTTCATTTATCCTTCCATCAATTTATGATACCTATAATGAGTCAGAAATAAATAGACAAAAAAGGGAATATATGGGTGAAAGACAACAAAATATTCAAGTTGCTAACGATACCTTAACTGAACTTAGAAAACTATATTTTAGACCTAAGAGTATCGTAAAGTATCCAGAATTTGGTGGAAAATTTTATGTTAATGATAACATTGCATATATTATTTATGATGAATTTGACTTTGATAGTAGTATAGATTTATATGGGATAAATATTTCTAGGACAATTGCAGAGCGTGATGGATTTGGATATCTATATTATTATTTAAATTACATCAAGAATAATGAGAAAAAAGTCGATAAGGTCGTAATAGATATTTCCTTAAATAGCGGTGGCTATGTTGATGCGGCAGTAGATATGTTAGGCTTTATAAAGAAGAATTTTAGTGTTAATTTTAAGAATAGTTTAACAAATTCTAGCATTAAAATTAATTTAAATACCGATTGTAATTTGGATAAAAATTATAAGGATTTAGATTCTTTTGAGGGTGTTTTTGATTTTTATATTTTAACAAGCCAAGCCTCATTTAGCTGTGCAAATACCTTTGCAAGCATGCTAAAGGAACAAAATGCTGCAACCATTATTGGAGAGGATGCAGCTGGTGGTGCTTGTGTAGTTCAAAAGATTACCCTTATTGATGGTATTCAGCTTAATATTAGTGGACCAATCGCCTTTTGTGATGATAATAATAATATTATAGAAGATGGTGTAAAGGTTGATTATAAGATTGATAGAATCAACATGTATAACACCTCATATATGAATTTATTTATAAATAATTTATAATTATTTAAGTTGCAAAAAAACAATTTTAGTGATAAAATATCGCATGTAAAAAAAGAAGTGCCATTTATATATGGTGCTTTATTTATTTAGGAGGTTATTTATGCTTAAGATATTACTTAAAAGCTTAAGAGAATATAAAAAAGCAACATTATTAACTCCTGTATTTATTATTTTTGAGGTCGTATGTGAATGTATCATTCCCTTTTTAACTCAACAGTTAATTAACGAAATTCAAAATAATGGTGCTGGAATTAAAAATGGAGATATAAAGATGTTTGCTATCTTATGTAGCTCACTTGTTGCTGTTGCGATGCTTGGCCTTGTATTTGGCTTTTTAGCAGCTAAATTTGCGGCAATAGCTGCATCTGGCTTTGCTAAAAATTTAAGAAAGGATATGTATTATAGAATTCAAACATATTCATTCGAAAATATCGATAAGTTTTCTGCTTCATCTTTAGTTACAAGAATGACTACTGATGTTGCCAACGTTCAAATGGCTTATGGTATGGTTATAAGAAGTTTAGTTAGAAGTCCTTTAATGGTAATATTTTCTACTGTTATGTGCTTCTTTGTAAATGTAAAGCTAGCATTTATCTATGTAGCTTTAGTTCCAATTGTAGCTTTAGAATTTGGTTTAATTATTAGATTTGCCTTCCCTATTTTCAATAAGATATTACCTAAATACGATGATTTAAATGAATCAGTAGAAGAAAATATTAATGGTATTAGGGTTGTTAAAAACTATGTTAGAGAAGATTATGAAAAGAAGAAGTTCTCTAAGGCTGCAGATTTATTAAGAAAAGGAATGACAAAGGCTGAAAGAATTGTAGCCCTTAATGGTCCAGTATTACAACTTGCAATCCATATAGCTGTATTTGGTTCAGCTATTGGTGGTGCAATACTCATCACAAAAAGTGGTGGAGTTGAAATGGAAATTGGTGGACTTCAAGCCTTAATTCAATATGGCATTCAAATTTTAATGTCATTGATGTTCTTATCATTTGTTGTTGTTATGATTGCTATTTCAGCAGCTTCTGGTAAAAGAATTGCTGAGGTTTTAGTAGAAAATTCAACTATTACTAATCCAGAAAATCCTATATATGAAGTTGAAAATGGTGACATTGAATTTAAAAATGTATCATTTAAATATTCTAAGGAAGCTAAAAGAGATGCTTTAGATAACATTAATTTAAGTATTAAATCAGGTCAAACTATAGGTATTATAGGTGGAACTGGTGCTTCAAAAACTACTTTAGTTAACTTAATTTCAAGATTATATGATGTTACAAATGGCGAGCTTTTAGTAGGCGGTAAAAATGTAAAGGAATATGATTTAAAGACTTTAAGAGACCAGGTTTCAGTAGTTTTACAAAAGAATGTATTATTCTCAGGTACAATTGCTGAAAACTTAAGATGGGGTAATAAGGAAGCTACAGATGAAGAGCTTATGAGAGCTTGTGATATCGCTTGTGCATCTGAATTTATCAATAGATTCCCTGAGGGCTTAAATACTCATATTGACCAAGGTGGTACAAATGTGTCTGGTGGTCAAAAGCAAAGACTATGTATCGCAAGAGCCCTACTTAAAAATCCAAAGATTTTAATTCTAGATGATTCAACATCTGCCGTAGATACTAAGACAGATGCTGTAATTAGAAAGGGCTTAAAATCTGATTTACCAGATACAACAAAAATTATTATTGCTCAAAGACTATCATCAGTTGAAAATGCTGATTTAGTAGTCGTAATGGATAATGGTAAGATAGATGGTATCGGTACTAATGAAGAATTACTTGCTAATAATGAAATTTATAAGGAAGTATATGATATCCAAATGAGAAATCAAAAGGAGGGTGATTAATATGGCTGGTCCAGGAAGAGGCGGAATAAAGGCTAAAATGGATAAGAATTCATTTAAGACCCTTCTAAAATTATTAAAATATTTATTTAAATATTATAAGTGGCAAATGATTATAGTATTTATTTTACTAACACTTGTTGCCCTTTCTACAACTGCAGGCTCTGTATTTATGCCACTAATTATTAATACAATTAGCTATACAGACCCAGAAACAAAAATTACGATTGTTCATCCTTTTGAACAAATACAGGATAGTTTAATTGCTATCGGAATTGCCTTAGCTTCAGTATATATTGTTGGTATTATCTGTTCATTAATATATACACAAATTATGGCTAAGGTTGGTCAAGGCTTCCTATATAAGCTTAGATGCGATATGTTTAATAAAATGGAGTCACTTCCAATTTCATATTTTGACAGAAATGCTCATGGTGACATTATGTCAAGATATACAAATGATGTTGATGCAGTAAGACAATTTATTACTCAAACTCTACTTCAAGCATATCAAGCAATATTTACAATTATATTTGTTACATTCATGATGCTTTTCTATTCAGTATGGTTAGCAATAGTTGCCTTTATTGGTGTATTTGTTGCTACAAAGATTATTAAGCATATTGGTGGAAATTCAGCTAAATATTTCATGAAGCAACAAATTTCAACTGGTAAGGTTGAAGGCTTCATTGAAGAGATGATGAATGGTCAAAAGGTTGTTAAGGTATTTAATCATGAAGAAGAGTCAAAACTTCAATTTGATGAGCTTAATGATCAATTATTTGATGATGCTCAAAAAGCAAATTATTATGGTAATATCTTAATGCCTATCTTAAATAATTTTGGTAATTTACTATATATTATTATTACAATAGTAGGTATCGTACTATTCGGCTTTAATGTATGGAATTTATCACTTGGTAGAGTATTTGATCCTACATATCAATATGTAGGTATCGCTGTAATTGTTGCCTTCTTAGGTATGACAAAGCAGTTCAATCAAACTATCGCAAATGTCAGCCAGCAAATGTCAATGATTGCGATGGCAATGGCTGGTGCTAACCGTATATTTGGTATGATGGATCAGGTTAATGAGAAAGATGATGGCTATGTTACTTTAGTTAATTGTAATATTGATGAAAATGGAAATATTACAGAAACTAATGAAAGAACTCATCATTGGGCTTGGAAATATCAGCATAAGACAGTTGATAAGCTTGAATATATAGAGCTTAAGGGTGATATTTTACTTGATAATGTTGATTTTGGTTATTATCCAGATAAATTAGTTTTACATAATATTGATATTTATGCTCACCCAGGTCAACAAATCGCTTTAGTTGGTGCGACTGGTGCTGGTAAGACAACTATCACAAATCTAATTAATAGATTCTATGATATGGCTGATGGTAAGGTTAGATATGATGGTATTAACATCAATAAAATTAAGAAGGATGATTTAAGAAGATCTCTTGCTATAGTTTTACAAGAAACTAACCTATTTACTGGAACAGTTATGGAAAATATTAGATATGGTAGACTTGATGCTACTGATGATGAAGTAATAGAGGCTGCCAAGCTTGCTAACGCTTATGATTTTATAACTAGACTTCCAGATGGCTTTAATACAATGCTTACTCATAATGGTGCTAACCTATCACAAGGTCAACGTCAGTTAATCGCAATTGCAAGAGCTGCTTGTGCTGATGCACCTGTTATGATACTTGATGAGGCAACATCATCAATTGATACGAGAACTGAGGCTTTAGTTCAAAAGGGTATGGATAAGCTAATGGAGGGAAGAACAACATTTGTTATCGCCCATAGATTATCTACAGTTAGAAATTCAGATTGTATCATGGTTTTAGATCAAGGAAGAATCATTGAACGTGGAACTCATGATGATTTAATTGCTCAAAAGGGTACATATTATCAATTATATACAGGAGCCTTCGAACTTGAATAATTATAGCTTTTTAGATAAATATAAATTATTTATTGTAGATTATGATGGAACTGTTTTAGATTCTATGCGAATGTGGGATAAATTAATTTCAAGCTTTGTAAAAGATGAAGGAATTGAAACTGATATTGATGTAGATAAGGTTGTTATTAAACAAACAAGCGTTGAAACTCTAAATTATTTACATGAAACATTCTTTAATAATATTTCTAAAGAAGATTTAGAAAATAGATTATTTAATTATGTTAAGAAAAGCTATATTAAGCAGGAGCTTAAGCCAAATGCTATTAAGCTTTTAGATGAATTTGCAAAAAGAGGAAAGATAATACTTTTTTCAGCAACCGCTAACTATTTACTTAACGCTTCCTTTGAAAAGAATAATGTTAATAAATATTTTAAAAATGTCTATTCAGCAAGCGATTTAAAAACTACTAAGCTTGATGGTTCAGGTTATGAGTTAGTATGTGGTCTTGAAAACTATAGGACTGAAGATGCTTTAGTAGTTGAAGATGCTATATATGCAATTGAGGGTGCTAAGAGTAAAAACTTTGATTGCTTAGCCATCTATGACTTTCAAAAAAGCTGGGAAGAAATTAAAAAATTAGCTGATTATAATTTAGATTTAGTTAATCTAGCTTAGCTAATATTTAGATACTTTACAATGATATTAAAATTTAGTATAATTTACTAGGTTAAATGTGTTGATACCATCCGTAGTAGAAATGACAGATTTTAGAGAGTTATCGTTTGGTGAAAGATAATAGAAGTCCTCTACTTGAATCAATGGTGGAGCAAATAGGATGATAAGTCCTATTCGTTTTCCTGCGTTAAAGGGTAATTGAGTGCTATAAAACTATTTTTATAGAACTAAGGTGGTACCGCGGATATTTTCGTCCTTAGAGATTTAATCTTTAAGGACTTTTTTTATTAGGAGGATAAAATGAAGGATTATAAGGAAACCCTATATATGGGTAAAACTAATTTTGAAATGAGAGGAAATTTAACAAATAAAGAGCCTTTAATTCAAAAGAAGTGGGAAGATATCGACCTTTATAATAAGGTTATTAAGAAAAATGAAGGAAAAAGGGAATATACATTACATGATGGACCTCCATATGCAAATGGTGATATTCATCTAGGTCATGCTTTAAACAAGATTTTAAAGGATTTTGTTGTAAGATATTACAATATGAATGGCTATAAATCTGTTTATATTCCAGGCTGGGATACACATGGTCTACCTATTGAAAATGCTCTACAAAAATCAGGCGTTTCAAGAAAGGATAAGCCAATTGTTGAATTTAGAAAGCTATGTGAGGAATATGCATATAAGCAAGTAGAACGTCAAAAGGTAGGCTTTAAGAGACTTGGTGTTTTAGGTGATTTTGATAATCCATATATCACTTTAACTAAGGATTTTGAGGCTGACCAAATTAGAGTATTTGCTAAGATGGCAGAAAAGGGCTTAATTTATAAGGGCTTAAAGCCAGTTTATTGGTCACCATCTTCAGAATCAGCTTTAGCTGAGGCTGAAATTGAATATAAGGATATTACATCTAAGGCTATCTATTTTAAATTCCCTTTAGTTGATGCTGAAGGTGATTTTAAGGATGCTTCTTATATGATTTGGACAACTACTCCTTGGACTTTACCTTGTAACTTAGCTGTTGCAGCTGGTCCAGTAGTTGAATATGTTCTTTTTGAATCTAATAAGGGTAAGATGATTTGTGCTGCAGATTTATTACCATCATTATCTAAGAAATTAGGTTTAGAGGATGTTAAGGAAATCTGCCATGTTAAGGGTACTGATTTATTAAAATTCAAATATAAGCACCCTCTATATGATAGAGTATCTCCAACAATCAATGCTGATTATGTAACAACAACTGATGGTACTGGTTTTGTACATATCGCTCCAGGCTATGGTGAAGAGGACTATATCGCTGGTAAGCAATATGGACTAGATATTATGGTTGCTGTAGATTCAAAGGGTTATCAAACAAAGGAAGCTGGTAAATATGAAGGCTTATTCTATGATGACTCAGAAGATGTAATTATTGAAGATTTAAAGAATTGTGGCTCATTATTATTATTAGATCCAATTGTTCACTCATATCCTCATGACTGGAGAACTAAAAAGCCAGTTATCTTTAGAGCAACTCCACAATGGTTCGCATCTATCGACCCAATTAAGGATGAAATTTTAAATGCTATTAAAAATGTTAATTGGAATCCTAAATGGGGTGAAATTAGAATTTCTAATATGATTAAGGATAGACACGATTGGTGTATTTCACGTCAACGTGCTTGGGGTGTACCTATTCCAGTGTTCTATGCAGAAGATGGTACTGAAATTTTAGATCAAAAGGTTTTAGCTCATGTTGCTGATTTATTTGGCAAATATGGCTCAAATATTTGGTTTGAAAAGACTGCTAAGGAATTACTTCCAGAAGGCTATACAAATGAGCATTCTCCAAATGGCAAATTCACTAAAGAAAATGATATCATGGACGTTTGGTTCGATTCAGGCTCATCTTATATGCTACTTAATAGAAGAGGCTTAAATTATCCTTGTGATCTATATTTAGAAGGTTCTGATCAATATAGAGGTTGGTTCAATTCATCTATTATTACAGCAGTTGCTACTACAGGTACTGCTCCATATAAGGCAGTAGTATCTCATGGCTTTACACTTGATGGTCAAGGTAGAAAGATGTCTAAGTCTTTAGGTAATACAGTTGACCCAATTAAGGTATGTAATACATCTGGTGCCGATATCTTACGTTTATGGGTTGCTTCAGTTGAATATAGAGCTGATATGCCACTTTCTCAAGATATCTTAAAGCAAGTATCTGAATCTTATAGAAAAGTAAGAAATACAATTAAATTCTTATTAACAAATACATCTGATTTTGATCCTTCTAAGGCTTTACCTTATGATAAGCTAGAAGCAGTAGATAAGTATATGTATATTAAGCTTCAAAAGTTCATTAAGTCTGTAAAATCTCATTATGAAACATTTGATTTTGGCGAGGTTTATAGAGAATTAAATGCTTATATTACTAATACTTTATCTCAATTCTATTTAGATTTTACAAAGGATATTTTATATATTGAGGATCCTGCTTCTAATAAGAGATTATCAGTTCAAACTGTATTTGCTGCTATTTTAGATGCTTTAATTAAGCTATTAACACCAATTTTACCTCATACTATGAGTGAGGCATATGATCAAATTCCATATAAGACTGCAGAAGATGTATATCTAACTGATATGCCAGTTGCAGATGAAAACCTAGATTTAGAATTAGAAGCTAAATTTGATAAGTTTATGGAATATAGAGATCAAATTCTAAAGGCTTTAGAAGAAGCAAGAGCTAATAAGGTAATTGGTAAGAGTTTCAATGCTAAATTAACAATTACTTTAGATAAAGAAGCTAAAGAAATTTTTGAACCAATTAAGAATGATGCAGCTCAATTATTAATTGTTTCTCAATTAGAATTTGTTGATGGAGCAAGCTTCGATGTTAAGGTTGAGGCAGCTTTAGGTGAGGTTTGTGCAAGATGCTGGATGATCGTTCCAAAAATCGATGAGGACGAGCTTTGCCCAAGATGTAAAAGAATTATTAATTTAAGGCACTAGATTTTGACATTAAGCCTAAAAAATGTTAAAATAAATAAAATTGTTGGCTATTCAAAAGGTGGTGAGTACTATTTATGAACTTCCGTTTATACTTCTTACAAGAAGGCACAAGAACATATGACAAAAGTGATTTAATTACATATTTCAAAGCTAATTCTAGTATAACTAGTGAAAAGGAAGGCGATAATAGAGTATTTACCTTTCATCACCCTATCTTAAATTTTGAAGCTAGATTTATTATGACAGCTATTTCATGTGTACCTAGATTGGAAAAACTAAATCCAAAGTACTTCGATGTTAATTTTATGTTAGAATTTAATATTTTACTTCCAACATATTCAGCAGAAATAGTATTCGATATGGTTGAAGACATTATTAAAATGTTTAAATTTTATGTATATAATGAAGCATATCAAGATGTTATTCCTTTTAGAAAATCATTCATGATTAAAACATTTGAATCATGGAAAAGAGCATATAAGGATGATAATGAAGATGAGATAGCAAATTATAATAGATTAGACCCTCAAACATTATCACAGGTTTATAACTATTTATTAAGACAAAAGAAGCTTGAAATCTTCTTAGATCCTTCTGTTGTTATATCAAATTATTATTTCTTAAGAACTGAAAGATCAAGATCAGCCTTCGTAACAATTAAATGGGATGGTGAATCTCCATTTATCCTACCTCCAGCAGTAGATGTTTTATACTTAAATGATGGTAAGACATCTAGATACTTACCAATGTCAGAGGTATTACAAAAGACTGAAAAATTATTTAAGCCTATCGATGGATATGGTGTTATTCAAATGATGGATGCCAAGAATGTAAAAAAATTTCACAAGATATTAGTAAAGGAAAAATTTGCCCCACTTATTGCGGAACTTAAATTTTTACCACTTGAAAATATCTTAGATATCTAAGGAGTTATATTATGAATTATGCAAAATTTATTGATCATACACTTCTTAAAGCAACTGCTACACCAGATGAAATTTTAAAATTATGCGATGAAGCTAATAAGTATAAATTTGCATCTGTATGTGTAAATCCTGTAAATGTTGCTTACGCACATAAGCTACTTGATGGTAGTGGTGTTGGTGTATGTACTGTTATCGGCTTCCCTCTTGGAGCAAATTCTTCAGAGGTTAAAGCTTTCGAGGTTACTAAGGCAATTGCTGATGGTGCAGATGAGGTTGATATGGTTATCAACGTTGGCTACGCTAAGGCTGGTCTTTGGGACGATGTATATGAAGACATTAAGGCAGTAGTAGATGCTGCAAATGGCGTATTAGTAAAGGTTATTATCGAAACATGCTATTTAACAGATGAAGAAAAAGTAATGGCATGTAAGATGTCTGTAAAGGCTGGAGCTGATTACGTTAAGACTTCAACAGGCTTCGGTACTGGTGGAGCTACAAAAGAGGATGTTTTATTAATGGGTAAGACTGTAGGAGCTAATGCTAAGGTTAAGGCTTCTGGCGGTATTAGAGACAAAAAAGCATTCTTAGAAATGATTGCAGCTGGTGCTTCAAGAATTGGTTGTAGCGCTGGTGTACAAATAATGGAGGAATTGTCAAATGAGTAATATTCCTACACCACATAATGCTTGTGCTGATCAAAGCTTAATCGCAAAGGTAGTTTTAATGCCTGGTGATCCTTTAAGAGCAAAATATATTGCTGATAATTTCTTAACAGATGTAGTTTGTTTTACAAGTGTTAGAAATGTATATGGATATACAGGCAGATATAATGGTAAAAAGATTTCTGTAATGGCTTCTGGTATGGGTCAACCATCAATTGGTATCTATTCATATGAGCTTTATAAGAATTATGGTGTTGAAACAATCGTTAGAATTGGTACTGCAGGTTCTTACGATAAGAAGCTAGAAGTATTAGATACAGTTATTGTAACTGATGCTTATTCAGAATCTACATTTGCTAAGGTAGCTTATGGCTATAAGAACCATGTTGCTAAACCTAAAACAAAAATTAATAATCAATTAATTAAGGCAGCAGCTAAATTAAATATCACTTTAAAAGAAGGAAGATGTCATTCTTCTGATGTATTCTATGGAACTAATCCAGATTATTGGAAGGAAGTTCATGATAAATACGGCTGTTCATGCGTAGAAATGGAAAGCTTTGCTTTATTCGCAACAGCTAAATATTTAGATAGAAATGCTGCATGTATCTTAACTATTTCTGATTCATTTGTTGATGACAAGATTATTTCTGCAGAACAAAGACAAACTGGATTAAATAATATGATTAAGATAGCTTTACAGCTAGCTAAAAATTAAAATTATTAGCCCAATAGGTTTTCTATTGGGCATATTATTTATAGGGTGATTTTATGGATTTTTTAATTCAAACAGATAAATTTCATCAAATAATATTTAAAAAATACTTCTTTAGAAAAGTAAGAAAACAAGACCAAACTAAGCGTAATTTTTTATGCTACTATCTATCACTTGCCTGTCAAAAATATAATGATATAGATTTATTAGATGATGTGTTAAGTGAATACTATAGCGCTAAATTTAGTGTATTATGCTCATCAATTGGTAATGTTTCATATATCTGCTATACACTAACTGCAGTAGATCCTAAATATTTAAATGATGAAAATTATAATTATGAAAAACTAAATAATTTATTTAATGATTTATTAAATCCTGTTATCACTAGTGATGGCTTTGATATGAAGCTATTTAAAAGAGCTAAATCCATGTATAAATCAAATCTATTATTTGATGAGGAAAATGATGATAAAAAATCATATGATTTATTAATACACCATTATTTTTATAAGACTGATAGAGATTTTTTAGATAATGGTGATATTAATAAGCTAGATAGAATCTCAAAAAAGGATTTATATAATTATTATTTATCCACCTTAAATGATGAGATTATCTGTTTAGTATCTGGGGATGTAAATAATCATTTTAACGTTAATTTAAAGCATAACTATGAACCTAAATATGATATTTATTTTAAGAAGAGAACTAAGCATTTAGAAAAAATAGTTGATGTAGCAAATACTAATCAAACATATCTATCTATAGTTTATGATGTTAAAATATTTTCAAGTGATGAGCTATCAATTGCGGCATCATTTTTAAGCTACCACTTTGGTGGGGCATCAGACTCTACTCTTTTTAGAATCGTTAGAGAAAAATATGGATTATGCTATCAAATATATTCTACATATTTAACTGGCTCAGGAATAATTGTAGTTAGAGCGATAGTTAATAAAGAAGATGTTGAAAAGGCGATAGCGGCCATCGATGAGGCATATTCTGTTTTACTTGATGAATTTGATTTAGATAAGATCAAAAAGTATTATCTATTAAAACAAAAAGAAAAAAATGATTATCAGATAGCTATGATTACTGAATTTGTAACAAATACATATTTTAAATCACTTTTAACATCTGAACAAAGAGAAGAAATAATAAACAAATTAACTATGAGCAATATTAAAAAGGTATATAAGAGGATGAATAAAACATTCACTTATTTATATGGTGATGTCGATGAATAAGATTATTAAGCATAAATTTAAAAATGGCCTAAATTTATCTTTTATAAAAAAAGAAGGCTTTTCTAAAATATATTGCGGTATAGGTGTTAAATTTGGCGGCGGTAATTTAGAATATGAAAAAGATGGTAAGCTTATTAACTTAAAACCAGGTATTGCCCACTTTATTGAACATAAGCTATTTATGATGCCAGATGGTACTGATGCCTTCGACACATTTTCAAAGCTTAATGCTTCAGCAAATGCCTATACAGCTATAGATAAAACTGCTTATTATTTTACTACTAATGATGATTTTTATTCACCACTTAAGCTTTTACTTGATATGTATTTTACTCCATGTTTTCTCCATGATGATGTTGAAAATGAGAAAAATATTATTCTTAGTGAACTTTATATGAACCTAGATGATATTTCATATAAAATAAGAGCTAAAAGCTTAGAAGAGGCATATCCAGATGATTATTATTCAATGCCAATTTTAGGTACTACTCAATCTATTAAATCTATAGATGAAAATGATCTTTATGATGCCTATTATGACTTTTATACACCAAATAATAGTGAACTAGTTATCGTAGGTGATTTAGATGAAAATTATTTGATAGAATTTATTGAAAATAGTTTATCAAATATAAAATATTCAAATAATGAAATCATAAAGCATTCAACAATTAAGAGTAAATCAATTAGAGAAAAGGAATATACATTTATAGATGATAAAATCACTCAAGATGAATTATTCCTAATCATTAGATTAGATAATATTAGTAATAAAGATATTATTTCTTGTGAAAGAGTACTTGGTGTATTTGAGGCTTTACTCAGCCTATCTTGTCCTTTTTATAAACATCTTGATAAATTGAATCTAATACCTAACGGAATAGATTTCCAAGTTGATACCTCAGCTAATACAACAAATTGTATATTAGAGGCTACCTCACCTAATGTAAAAAAGCTAGCTAAATTATTAATTGATAAGATTAGAAATTTAAAAATAGAGGATTTAGCTTTAAAACAATTAGATTATTTTGTTAAGCATATAAAGGCTAAACAAATAAGTGGAGAAGATTCTATTTCAAATTTTGGTGATAAATATTTATCTTTATTATTAGAAAATATCGATTACACAGTCTTAAATGATCGATTAATTAGTCTAAATATTGATGATATAAATTACTATTTAAGCGATATAAAGTCATCACAGATATTATCTTTTTATGTTAGAAAAAAATAAAAAATAATAATTTTAAAAATAATTTGATTTTAACGAGATTTTTCTTTAAATCAAGTTATTTTTTTTATTATATTAATCAAAGATAAGATTATTATTTTTATAATAGATAAATCATTTGTTTTTTGAAAAAAATTGTAGAAAAACACAAAGTCATCATTTATTTTTTAGTTTTTATAATTTCTCTTTTTTTGATATATTATCCTCTAAGAAAGGAGGATAGTGTTTTGTATAATTATTTTATGCTTATAGGTAGATTATGTGCGGATGCAGAAATCACTGAGCTTCCAGAAGGAAAGCGTGTCTGTAACCTCGTTTTAGCCATTAATAGAGAATTTAAAAATCAAGATGGCGAATATGACACGGATTTTATTAAAATTTCTGTATGGGACTTTTTAGCTGATGTCGCATCAAATAATCTAAAAAAGGGTAGAATGGTTGGAGTTAAAGGAAGAGTAGCAGTAAGAAAGGTTATTCTTAAAGATGATTCTGAACTAAATACTCATGTCCTTATAGGCGAACGAATTGTGTTTTTCGAAAGAGGCGAGCCCAATGTGCCTCAAGAGTTTTAATTAATGAATATTATTTCTTAGTAACAATAAGAGCCACCAAAATATATTTATTAATTAATTTAGATGAAAAGTGGTCCTCACTTTTCATTTTTTTATAATAATTAAAAGGAGAAAAAATGACAAAAATAGATTTTAATTTTACAAAAGATTTAATATTTAAATTAGTACTACAGGCAGTACCTGAGGCAGCAATTGAGCTTGCTAAAGAGTTCATCCCTAATATGGAAAACTTAGTCTATAATCCACAAACTTTCATCATAGATAATCCGATAAATAGGGAAGGTATTAATTTTAAAACTACTGAATTTGACTTTAAATTTTCACTGTCAGATGAAAAAGCATTTGAATATGAGATGCAAAATTTAAATCCTGGTTATGATTTAAAATCTAGAATATTAAAATATTATGGTGATTTAATATATTCTAGCTTTCCTAAAAATCAAAATTATTCACATAAGAAATGTTATTCAGCTTGGTTTTTTAAAATATAATTTATTTAACGATGATAAGCCTATAAGAACTTTTTATTTAACTGATGAATGTAATAATAAATTATTAGATTATGCTTCTATAACCATAGTAGAGTTTGCAAAAATAAGTGAAGAAGAATATAATAAGGATGTATGGAAACGACTATTTATAACCGATGATTTGGATTCACTTAGAGGAGTTGATGAAGTTATGGATAAAGTGGCTGATAAAATATTAGATTATAATTCTGATAAGGCAATAAGAGAACAATTAAGAGCTGAAGAAGAATGGCAAAGAGGAAAGGGAGAAGCAATTAGAGCCTCAAAGGAAGAAGGCTTGGCTGAAGGTATGGCTAAAGCTAATCTCGACACTGCCAAAAAGCTTTTAAATCTAGGCGTTAGTATTGAAATAATTTCAAAATCAACTGGACTAACTATCGAGGAAATTAAAAAACTATAGTTTTATTTAATTTAAATAAACTAGATTAATAATGAAAAGTGATTTTCACTTTTCATTTTTCTTTTTTTTTATATTTATATATTATATAATATAAAATGATAAGTTTTTTTTGACCTCGTTATATATTATTTAAGGAGTACAAGGCTTGGTCACCTTGTTATGGTTATTATGAAGCAATATTTAGAATTATGTAAAAAAATATTAGAAGAAGGACACTGGAAGGATGATAGAACTGGCACAGGAACATATTCTATCTTTGGTTACCAGGCTAGATATAATTTAGAAGAAGGTTTTCCTTTATTAACAACAAAAAAGGTTTTCTTAAGAGGTATTATCCATGAATTATTATGGTTCATTTCTGGTTCAACAAATATTAAATATTTAGTTGATAATAATGTCCATATTTGGGATGATTGGGCATATAAGGCCTATTCACTATCAGATGAATTTAAGGGCGAAACAATGGAAGAATTTGCTGAAGAGATTAAAAATGCAAGTGAAGATTCTGAATTTGTTAAAAAATGGGGTGAGCTAGGACCAGTATATGGACGTCAATGGAGAAATTTTAATGAACAGGGTGTAGATCAATTAGCAAATCTAATAGATCAAATAAAGAATAATCCTAATTCAAGAAGATTAATAATTTCTGCATGGAATCCTTGTGAGGTTGACCAAATGGCTTTACCTCCATGTCATTCATTCATGCAATTTTATGTAATTGATAATAAGCTATCATGTCAATTATATCAAAGAAGTGCCGATGTATTTTTAGGAGTACCTTTTAACATTGCTTCCTATTCATTATTTACAATGATGATTGCGCAAGTATGTGGGTTAGGCGTTGGTGAATTCATTCATACTATGGGTGATGCTCATATTTATTCTAATCATGTTGAACAGATTAAATTACAGCTAACAAGAGATGTAAGACCATTACCTAAGATGAAGATTAATCCAAATGTTAAATCAATATTTGATTTTAAGATTGAAGATTTTGAATTAACTGATTATAATCCTCATAAGGCTATTAAGGGTAAGGTGGCAGTATAATGATTAATATGATTTGGGCTATGGATGAAAATAATCTTGTAGGAAAGAATAATAAAATTCCATGGCATATAAAAGAAGATTTATTATATTATAAAGAAAAAACAAATGGTCAAACTGTCATTATGGGTGATGCTACATATTATTCATTAAAGGGCTATTATAAAACTAGACCTTTACCATATGGTAAGATTTATGTTGCATCATTAGATCCAAATTTTAAGGCAGATGATGCCATTTTAGTTTCTAACCTAAAGGAATTCATCGAAAATGTAGAAGAAGATATTTGGGTATGTGGTGGTGCTACTATCTATAAGATTTGCCTACCTTACGCAAATAGATTATATATTTCATTTGTTAAAGGAAAATATGAAGGCGATGCTTATTTTCCTCAAATTGATTATTCAAAATATAATTTAATTTTTGAAAGGGATTCTGAGCAGGTTAGATATACTATTTTTGAAAGGAAATAGATTATGTTTTTATTTTTAGTTTTATTATTATTTATTGGCTTATATGTAGGCTTAGCATTTTTAATTCCACTACCATATATTTGGTTTTGTCTTTGGGGACCTTTAGCTCTAATTTTAGGTTCTTTAACTACAGTACTTGTAGTTTTATGTGGTTTAATGATTGGTGGTCATACAAAGCCTACTGGAAAATTTAAGAGATTTGTTTTAAGAAGTGGATTAAAGCTATTTTGTTTCTTCTATGGAACAAAGCTAGTTGTTCATAATAAGGAAAATTTACCAAAGAAAAATGGTTATACAATTTATGGTAACCATAAATCAAATATGGATGTTATATTTGCATATTTATGTACAAATGGTCCAACAACTGCCTTAGGTAAGAAGAGCTTATTTGGTCCTTGGATTATGAAAAAAATAGCTAATTGTTATAAGGCTTTACCTATCGATAGAGAAAATGATAGAGAGGCTGCAAAATCTATTATTACAGCTATTAAGCTTGTAAAAGAAGGCATGAACATGATTATATTCCCAGAAGGTGGAGTAAAATCAAGAGAGACAGAAGAGATGGTTGCCTTAAGAGCTGGTGCCTATAAGGTTGCTGTAAAGGCTAAGGCTCCAGTTGTACCTATTGCGATAATAGGCTCATCTAAATTACAGAATAAGAAATTTTTTAAGCATGTTAGAATAGATTTATATATTTTAAAACCATTATATTATGAAGAATATGTTAAATTGACTGAAACAGAAGCTGGTTTAACTACAGCTATTGGCTTGAAGGTTGAGGAAATGATAAATGAATGCATCAAGGAAAATGAAGGTAATTAAAAACTTAATAGTTGTTTTAATACTTACAGCCTTTTTAGCACTATGTGCTGGCTTTTTGATGCTACTAATAGGCTCATTTAAAGATATTGAGACCTTGATATATGTTGCTGTTGGCTTAATTATTTTTGGGGCATTAATCGATGGCTTTTTCTTAATTTTTGGAATATATATTTATCTAAAGCGTAGGAGTGAAAATGGAAACACTATTTAGAATATTATTTGTTATAGCCATTTTAATAGTTTTAATGATTGTACTAATTATTTCGTACAATGTTTATGCTAAGCAAAGAAAGGCTAAAATGTATAAGGATGTTTATGATGCCCTAAATTCATTGAAGATAAAATCTAGAGAAAATGAATTTGAAATTAAAAGAACATCAGGTGAAAAAGCATATGACTATACATTTAAGACTCCAACAAGCATTTTTTACATTAAGGTAGTACCTAATTTTTCTAATTATGAAATTTGTATTAATAATTCAGTAAAATGGCAAATTAGAAAATCCTTTGGTGATGATTCCCTAAACTTCGTTGAGGGTGTTGAAAATTTAATGCGTATGGAGTTTAGTGAGAAGAATGCTAAAAAGCTTTATATTATTTATCCTAACGCAAAGGCTCTATTAAAATATATTAATGAATGTGAAATGGTTTTTGTAAAGCCAGAAACAAATATATATGGAGCTTCTGTAATTTCTTATCAAGCAATTAAAGATATTCCAAATATTTTAGAAATAATAGAAAATAAAAAAGAAATATAGGTTTAGCTTATATTTCTTATTCTTTTTAAAGGTGATTTATATGTACGATTTAAATTTATTAGAATTTAATAAAATAAAAGAAATTCTAAAAGATTATTCTACAATTAAATATACTAAAGAACAAATTGATGAATTAGTTCCTTATTCAAATTATGAGCGGATTTTAGAAGGAATTAATGAAACAAATGAAGCACTTGATGCGATTGTTAAGCTTGGCTATTTTTATAATATTGATACAAATATTATTGAAATACTAAAAAAGGCTTCAATTGGAAGTATCTTAAGTGAGCAGGAACTACTTGATATAGTATATTTAATTGATGTTTTACAAAATGATTTAAAATATTTTGATCAATTAAAAAACTTAAAGATGGATGTTAATTATCTAAAGAAATATTTAGATTCTTTTAATATTCCACAAAATTTAAAAACAAATATTACTTTAGCCATAGGTCCTGATGGTAATGTCTTAGATAATGCCTCAAAGGAATTATTTATGGCAAGAAGAAATATATCACTATATAACAACAAACTTAGAGCTAAATATAATGAATTATTAGTTTCTAAATCATCATATGTATCTGAGGCTTTAGTTGTTATGCGTAACGGAAGAATGTGTCTTCCAATTAAGATTGAATATAAAAATTCCTTCCCAGGAATAATTCATGATATTTCATCATCTAATACTACAGCCTATATTGAACCATCAAGCTGTGTTGAAATATCAAATCAGTTAGAAAGCTATAAGGAAGAAGAAAGAAGACAAATTGCGATAATTTTAAAGAATTTAACTCTTCTTGTTGCTGCTGAGGAAGAAAATTTAAGAAATTCATATTCTGCCTTAATGAGCTTAGATTTAATATTTACTAAGGCTAAGATGGCTAAGGAATTAGATTATAATAGACCTCAAATTGAAGATGTTCAAGCCTTTAAAATTAAGAAGGCAAAGCATCCTTTAATTAATAAGGAAAAGGTTGTTCCTATCGATATTGAAATAGGTCATAAATTTTCTTCAATTATTATAACCGGTCCAAATACAGGTGGTAAGACTGTAGCCTTAAAGACAGTAGGCTTGCTACATTTAATGGTATATACAGGTTTATTTGTACCTTGTGATAGCGAATCTAAATTTGGCTATTTTGATAATATTTTAGCAGATATTGGTGATGAGCAATCTATTGAACAATCACTATCAACATTCTCTTCACATATGAAAAAAATAGTTAAGATTATCGAATTAGCTAACGATAAGGCTTTAATTTTACTTGATGAGCTTGGTAGTGGTACAGACCCTAAGGAGGGTTCTAGCTTAGCTATTGCGATAATTGATTATCTAAATAATAAGGGTTCAAAAATTATTTGTACAACCCATTATTCAGATTTGAAAAAATATGCTTATGATAATCCAAATATTTGTAATGCGTCTGTTGAATTTAATTCTAAGACCTTTATGCCTACTTATAGATTACTTCTTGGTATTCCAGGTAGATCTAACGCTATTGAGATAGCTTCTAACTTAGGCTTAAATTCAGAAATAATTCAAAGAAGTAAAGAGGAGCTTAATTCTAATACAACTGAATCAGCTTCATTTATGGCTAATTTAGAAGAAAAGATGAATAAGCTTAATCAAATGGAAGAAGAATTAAAGCAAAAGGAAAAAGAATATAATAAGCTTTTAGATGAGGTTAATAAGAAAAAGATAGAATTACAAAATAAGACCGATAAGATTATTAGTGAAGCTAATTTAAAGGCTAAAGAGATTATTGAAAAGACTAAGGAAGAATCTAAAAATTTAATCGATGAAATTAAGAATATGAGCGAAGCTAATTTTAAAGAGCATGAGCTTGCATCTTTAAAGCATAAGATTAGAAATCTTAATAATGAAGAAGAAATTGATTTAGATAATTATGATTTTTCAGTTGGCGATTATGTATTAATTAAAAAATATGAAAAATATGGAACTATATCTAGTATAAAGAAGGATAAATATATCGTTAATGTAGGTCAATTTGCGATGGAATTTACTAAGGGTGAGCTTAGACTTTCTGCAAAGCCAAAGCCAAAGGAGGTTAAGCAAACTCGTCTTTCTGGCTATAATCCAGCAAGTCACGCTACATTATCTTTAGACCTAAGAGGTAAAAGATATGAAGAGGTTAAACCTTTAATGGATTCATATTTGGACCAAGCTATATTAGGTAATCTTGAGTCAGTAACAATTATTCATGGCTTTGGTACGGGAGCTATTAGAAAGGCTGTTTGGGATTATTTAAAGAACTGTAGCTATGTTAAATCATATCGATATGGTGGTGAAGGAGAAGGATTAAACGGTGTAACTGTTGTATTCTTAAAATAATTATGAGGGCTACTTTAGTAATAGGTAATAATTATAAAATTGATAAAGAAGATTTTAAAAATTCCTATATTATAGGTGTAGATAAAGGAGCACTTTATCTACATCAAAATAATATTAAGATGGATTTAGCAGTTGGTGATTTTGATTCAATTTCAGATGAAGAATTAAAATTAATTGAAAAAGAAACTAAAATAATTAAACTAAATCCAATTAAGGATGATTCAGATACTGAACATGCCATAAATTTAGTTAAAGATTATGATGAAATACTTATTTTAGGTGGTATTCAAGGTAAGAGAATTGAACATTTATATGCGATTTTATTATATTTAGAATTATCAAAAAATATTATTTTAAAAGATAATAATTCCTTAATTTATTATAGAGAAAATGATTTTAAAATAATTAGAAATGAATATAAATTTATTTCATTTTTTTCACTTGATGATAATACCTATATTAGCCTAAAGGGCTTTAAATATGATTTAGAAAAATATAATTTAAAAAGATTAGATCCTCTATGCTTATCTAATGAAAAGAAAGATGATATAGTAGAAGTAAAATTAGAAGGAAAATTATTAGTAATAGAAACAAAAGACGATGAATAAGAGGTTTATTAAATATATATCTTTATCGATATTAACATCACTTTTAATAAATTCATATGTAATTGTAGATGGAATGTTTATAGGTCAGATGATTGGCGATATTGGGCTTTCTGCCATCAATATAGCTTGGCCTATAACGGCTATTTTACAGTCTTTTGGCATTGCTTTTGGTATTTCTGGAGGTATTTATATATCTAGAAATAAAAAGAGTGTAAAAGGGATAAAATCAGCTATTTTATTGATGGTTATACTTTTTTCTATAGTTGTAGCTTCAATTTTATTTATATCAGCTAAGCCTTTATTAAATCTATTTGGGGCAAGTGGAGATACTCTTAATTTAAGTATGGAGTATTTAAATATAATTTTACTTGGTGCTCCCTTCCAATTATTAGGATTAGCGCTACCACAGCTTCTTAAAAATTCAAATAAAATTAAGGTAGCAACTGTCTCATCTATAGTTTCTATCGTAGTTAATTTTATTTTAGATTATGTATTTATTATAGTTTTAGATATGTCTTTATTTGGGGCTGCCTTAGCTTCAACAATAGGATTAATTGCATCATTTATATTTGGTATGCTATTTTATTTTAAGGAACTAGGTAAGCCAATATTTAGTAAGAGGCTAATTAAGGAATTTTTCCTAGGTGCATCTGCCCCATTTGTCCTTAATTATTCATATGCCTTTATCTTAATTTTAACTAATTATTTATGCGTAAAATATGGAGGAAATGAGGCTGTTCGGGCCTATACGCTATTAAGCTACATTTTATATATTATTAACGCTACTGCCCAGGCAGCAGGAGATGGTGTTCAGCCGTTGTTTTCTGAAAATAGTGTTAAGGCCTATAAGGCTAAAGAAAATCATAGAATGCTAGGCTTTTGTATACTTACAAGCATAATTTTAGTTTCAATCTTAAATGTTTTAATCTATCATTTTAATGATGAATTAAAGGACTTATATAATTTATCAAATACAGCTAGAAGTTATTTTGATGATGCGATTAAATATTATTTAATTGGCTTTCTTGCTATTTCTATAACTAAGGTTTCATGCTCATACCTATATTCGATAAATGATAAGATGAAGGCTAATATTTTAACTATTATTGAGCCTGTAGTTTTAACACCTTTAATTTTTACTATATTATGTCCAAGACTAGAACTTAAGGGCTTATGGATTGGCTTTACAATAATCCAATACATTTTATTATTTATCGCAGTACAACTTTTATACTATGTCTATAAGAAGGAAAGATATTATGGATGGCTTTTTTATAATTGATAAACCAAAGAATATGACATCCTTTGATTTATGTAATATTGTAAAGAAAAAACTTAATACTAAAAAGGTAGGCCACTTTGGTACCTTAGATCCTAACGCCACAGGTGTAATGGTTGTTGCGGTAAATAAGGCTACAAAGCTTTTAAGACTTATTGAAGAAGATAGTAAGGAATATATTTCAACTATCATTTTTGGTATTGATTCAACATCTTTAGATATGGATGGAAAGATAACTAAAGATGTTGAAATGAAACTTGATATTAAAGATATTAAAAAAGCCTTAGATGAATTACTTAAGAAAAAAGCTTGGATTCCACCTATGACCTCAGCTATTAAGGTTAATGGTAAAAAGCTTTATGAATATCAATATAAAAATATTGAGGTTGAGGTTTTACCTAGAGAAGGAAGACTTTTTGCATATGAGCTAAAATCTGATTTAAGATATATTGATAACCACTATGAAATTGATGTTTTATTAAAGGTTTCAAGAGGATTTTATATTAGAAGTCTCGCTAGGGATTTAGGTATGATGCTTGATGGCTGTGCGATTGTTAAGGAACTAAGAAGAATAAGTACTGGTGGATTTAATATAGATAAAGCCATCAGTATTGATGAAATTAATGAGACTAAATTAATTACAATTGAAGAGTTTTTTGATTTTCCAAAAGTAATAGTAGATGATTATATTGCTAAGCTTGTTAAAAATGGTGTTGAGCTTGATGAAAGGCAAACTACTATTAGTGGAAACTTTTATGTTTGTGATAAATTTGGTATAATAGCTATATATGAAGAAAAAGAAAAAAACAAGTATAAGCCTGTTTTAATCTTTTAGAGGAATCTTATGAAATCTATTTATATTAAGGACAAAAACTTCATATCCCTTCCAGAACCTGTATGTGCGGCAATAGGTAATTTTGATGGTGTTCATTTAGGACATCAAAAGCTAATTGATGAATGTAAAAGACACGGTCTTAAATCCGCTGTTTTGACATTTTATCCGCATCCATCAGTGTTTTTAAAGAAGATTCCAAATTATCCTTTAATTACACCACTTGAAAAGAAGACAGATGTTATATCTAAAATGGGCGTAGATTATCTTATTGTTGTTGAGTTTAGTGAGGAAGTAGCTTCTATGACTAAAGAAGAATTTATAGAAGCACTACATAAGATGAATATAAAATCATGCGTATGTGGCTATGATTTTACATTTGCTAGAAGAGCTGAAGGAACAATAAAGGATTTAGAGAAGGAATTTGAATTTTACGAGGTTAAAAAATTCATTATGGGTGATGTTAGAGTATCATCAACATATATTAGAGAATTATTATCCTCAGGTAATGTTAAGGAAGCTACAAGAATGCTTGGTAGACAATTTTCTATAAGAGGAAATGTTGTTTATGGTATTCAAAAAGGAAGAATATTAGGCTTTCCAACAGCTAATGTAGATTATAAGAATTTCTTTGTTCCAAAAACTGGAGTTTATTTTGTTAATGTCATAGTTGATGGTATTCCATATTTAGGTATGGCAAATATTGGTCATAATCCAACAGTTGAATATGTTGATAAGCCAAGGCTAGAGGTTAATATTTTTGGCTTTGATGATGATATTTATATGTCAAATATAGAAGTCTATTTTATAGATAGAATTAGAGACGAAAAGAAGTTTGATAGCATAGATGATTTAATTAAGCAAATGAAAAAAGATAAGGCAACTTGTCTTGAGCTTGCCGGAGATTTAAATTATACAAAATAATAGTTGATTTTAGCGCTTAATAGTGTTAGAATACTAACGTGCGTTATCCCGGATATAGGATTGTCCTATCCATATCTTAGATAAACGTGAATTTATTAAATTTAGGAGGACAATATGTTAACAAAAGAAGTTAAGCAAGAAATCATTGCAAAATATGGTAAGGATGCAAAGGATACTGGTTCAATCGAAGTACAAATCGCTTTACTTACAGCAGAAATCGACGATTTAAACGTTCATTTCCAAACACATATTCATGATTTCCATTCTAAGAGAGGTCTTATGATTAAGATCGGTCATAGAAAATCTTTATTAAATTATTTAAAGAAGAATGATTTAGAAAAATATGAAGCTTTAGTTAAATCTTTAGGTTTAAGAAAGTAGTCATAGAGGTCCATTTGGACCTTTTTCTTTTGCTTAAAATTAATTATTATGTTTTTTGAATTATTGAACAAAATATTATAAAAATTTAAAATTATATTTGTTTGATATTGCATTGAAAGTGGTTAATCTGTATAATGTATCATACGTGTAGTATTAGGGGATTTATATGAATAAACACATTATTAACGCACTTTCAAAGTACGATTTTACGTTTGAAAAGAATAATTGATATGGTCATATTGATGGCTATGAGGTAAATGTTATCAATAATCCATTAGCAACAGGACCAGTATTTTTCTTTTCAACATTTCTTTCAGCTGCTAAGAAAAATGATTTTATTATTAAGTTGAACGAGAAAAAAATAAAACTTGTTCAATCACAAGCATTTGATTATGGTGTTGCTGTATTAATTGAAGCTATAACTGCTGGTGCTTTTGAAAAGAAGCTACCTGAGGTTTTTCCCCAAATCATAGAAATTTTAACTGAATTAGAGGCACCAAATGGTGATATTTGTCCTCAATCAGGTGAAGAGTTAACTGATGAAAAGGCCAAGGTTGTTCCATATTTAGGTATCAAAGTTAGAATGACAAATCAAGCTGTTGAGACTGTCAATGCGACTGTTGAACAGGCGAATGAAAACTTCGATGAAAGTCCAAATAATTATTTAAAGGGCTTTGGTGGTATTTTAATTGGTGCGGTAGTTGGAGTTATAGTAACTATAGTTTTCGCATTATTAGGATATGTTACTGCGCTTGCTTCATTTGTTTCAGTTGCTCTTGGGGTATTTTTATATAAAAAATTTGGTGGTAAGCAAAATTATGTTATGATAGTAATGAGCTTATTAACTACTTTAATCGTTATTTTAGTCGCTTTAGTAGGCATATATGTTATCGTAGCTAATAAGACTGCTATTGAGGCTGGATCTGACCTTAGAAGTTTTAAGGCCTTAGTTCATTGCCTAGATTATTCAGAGCAATTTAAGAAAACTTTTTACACAGATTTAGGCTTAAATGCTTTATTTATATTCGTTGGAGAAGCATTATCAATTTATAGCTTAGTTAAAATGATTAAGAGACCAAAGAAAATTAATTAAGGATTTAATTATAAGTCAACTTTTAGAATAAGTTGGCTTTTTTTTATTTTAAATAACTACTTTTAAATCACATTATTTGTGATATAATATTTAAGGTTAAGAATAAAAATAAGGAGAATAAAAATGAGTGAAGTTAAGAAATTCTCATATGATTGGGCAGGACGTCCACTTGTAATTGAGATAGGTGAGGTAGCTAAGCAAGCTAGTGGTGCTTGTATGGTATCTTACGGAGAAAGCACAGTTTTATCAGCGTCTGTTTCTAATAATGTAGCATCAACTGCTGACTTTTTCCCATTGATGGTTTTATACCAAGAAAAATTATATGCTGCAGGTAAAATTCCTGGAGGCTTTTTAAGAAGGGAAGGTCGTCCTTCTGAACATGAAACACTAGTTTCAAGATTAATTGATAGACCTATTAGACCTTTATTCGCTGAGGGTTTTAGAAATGAAGTTCAAGTTGTAAACACAGTATTATCATCAGATCCAGATTGTTCAACAGCTATGGCTGCAATGCTAGGATCATCATTATCATTAATGATTTCAGATATTCCTTTTGAAGGACCTATCGCTGGAGTTGTTGTTGGTAAGGTTGATGGTAAATTAATTATAAATCCAACACCAGAACAATTAGAGGTATCTGAAATTAATTTAACTGTTGCTGGTACAAAGGATGCAATCAACATGGTAGAAGCTGGTGCTAGATTCGTATCTGAAGATGATATGTGGGAAGCATTAAAGTTCGGTCATGCTGAAATTATTAAATTATGTGAATTCCAAGAAGAAATCGTTAAGGAATGTGGAAAAGAAAAGTATCAAGTAGAATTATTCCATGTTGATCCTGAGATTGAAGCACAAGTTAAAGAATATGCTGAAGAAAAGCTTATTAAGGCTATTAGAGTTGAGGATAAGCTTGAACGTTATGCTGCAATTGATGCAGTTAATGAGGAAACTTTAGCACACTTCGATGAAAAGGTATTTATCAAAGAAGTAGGCGGTATTAAGGTTATTGATACTGAAGCTAAGGAAGAATACTTAAAGCATGTTCAATATACATTAGATGAAATTTTACACGGCGAAGTTAGAAGAATGATTGCTGTTGATAAGATTAGACCAGATGGAAGAGCTGTTGATGAAATTAGACCTCTATCATCTAGAATCGATGTTTTACCAAGAGTACATGGTTCTGCTTTATTTACTCGTGGTCAAACTCAAAGCTTAGGTACAGTAACATTAGGTTCATTAGCTTTAGATAGCCAAATTATCGATGGTTTAGGTGAAGAAGATAATAAGAGATTTATGCTTCACTATAATTTCCCACAATTCTCAGTAGGTGAAACTGGACGTTATGGTTCACCTGGTAGAAGAGAAATTGGTCATGGTGCTTTAGGTGAAAGAGCATTATCTTATGTTATTCCATCAGAGGATGAATTCCCATATACAATAAGAGTAGTTTCTGAAATTTTAGAATCAAATGGTTCTTCATCACAAGCTACTATTTGTTCTGGTACATTAGCATTAATGGCTGCCGGTGTTCCTATTAAGGCTCCTGTTGCAGGTATCGCTATGGGTCTTATTATGACTGATAATGACCACTATACAATATTAACAGATATCCAAGGTATGGAAGACCACCTAGGAGATATGGATTTCAAGGTTGCAGGTACTAAAGATGGTATCACAGCTTTACAGATGGATATTAAGGTAAGAGGTATTACATATCAAATTTTAAAGGAAGCTTTATACCAAGCTAAGAAGGGTAGATTACAAATTCTAGACCATATGATGCAAACAATTCCTGCACCTAGAAAAGAATTATCTAAGTATGCACCAAAGGTTGTTACTTGTATGATTAATCCTGATAAGATTAAGGATGTTATCGGTGCTGGTGGTAAGGTTATTAACGAAACTATCAAGAAGTTCGATAACGTTAAGATTGATCTTGAACAAGATGGTAGATTATATGTTATGCACTCAAATATGGATACAGCTAAGGCTTGTCTTGAATATATCCAAAATTCAGTTAAGGAAGCAGAAGTAGGTCAAATCTACACTGGTAAGGTAACAAGAATTGAAAAGTATGGTGTATTCGTTGAATTATGGCCAGGATGTGAGGGCTTATGTCACATTTCTAAGCTTGCATTAGAAAGAGTAGAAAAGCCAGAGGATGTAGTTTCTATCAATGATGAAATCATTGTTAAATGCATTAATGTAAGCGAAAAGGGTATTGATTTATCTAGAAAAGACGCTTTATTAAAGGCTACAAAAAAATTAGAAAATAAAGAAAACAATTAATTGTTTCAAAGGCGAGCATAGGCTCGCTTTTATTTTTGACAAAAATTAACTATCAATTTTGAATAAAATTTTCAAAAATACAGCATTGACAAAATTTTATTCATTTCGAAAACGTTATAATTTGAAATATTCTAGAATTATTCGAGGTTTTTTGAAATGATATTCGAATATATATTGACAAAAAAGAGTCATAATGTTAAAATGATATCAAATTTGTGTTTATAGGATGCCTATTTAAGTATACTTAAATACGATTTTAAGAAATGGAAGAGGTGAAAGTATGAAGAAGAAAGGATTATTAGTTGGTGTTAGTGCTTTAGCGATAGCGGGTCTTTCAACAGCCCTAACATCTTGTGGCAAAACGGCGACATACACTGTTAAGTTCTACGACGGAACTACAGAGTATGATTCAAAAACAGTTACAAGTGGTTATAACGTTGAAGTACCAGTAGCACCAACAAGCGATGGAAAGATTTTCAATGGCTGGTATAGTGATGAAGCACTTACTACACCATTTGATTTTGGTTCTATTGTTGAAAAGGATACTCAAGTTTATGCTGCTTGGGTAAATCGTTATTCTGTCACATTTAAGGATGGAGATTCAGTGCTAAAAACTGAGAAGGTAACTTCTGGTCAAAATGTTCAATTACCAGAAACTCCAACTAAGACAGATAGAGCATTTAATGGTTGGTATTTAGATAAATCATTTAAACAACCATATGACTTTGGTTCAATAGTTACTGGTGATGTAACACTTTATGCATCATTTGTATCAGCAACTGATCCGAAGACAGAGTTTAGAGCAACATATATGGTTGATGGTGTAGTTGTTGAGTCAGCTTTAACATTTAAGCAAAAGGTAGAAGAACTTCCAGAAATTCAAGTTCCAGCTGGAAAAGAGTTTGCTGGTTGGTGGGTTTCTGATTATCAAGATAGCTCAAAATTAACTTACCAATTTGATATCAACAAGGCTTTAACTCAAGATGTTATTTTATTCGCAGTATTTAAGGATGCAAATAAGCCTTTAGTTACAGTAGAAGATAAGAAGATTTCTTGGGATAACAAAGGTGTTGGTAAAGAATATTCAGTAAATATTAAAAATGCTGATTCTAGTGAAGCTGAGGTTATCTATAGCAGAACAGTTTCAACAACATACTTAGATTATGATTTTAATAATTTACCTGCTGGCAATTATGCCGTTGAAGTAATTTGTGGAGACTATTCAACAACAGCTTATGTTTCGAATAAGACTTTAGATAGAGTTAATATTTACGTTGATGATTTTGAAGTGTCTTGGAACAAGGTTTCAGGTGCTACAAATTATAAATTAACAATTGATAATGGTGTTAAAGGAAAAACCGTTACAGTTGATTTAGGCGATGAAAATACTTATAGTTTTGATACAGTACAAATGCAAGCTAATGGTATTAAATTTAAAGTAGAAGCTCAAGCTGAAGACATGCTAAGCTCAGTTAAGGAATATACTTTAACAAGAGTATTAAATAAAGTATCTAATCTTAAGGTTGATTCTGCAAATGATAAATTATCTTGGGATGATGCTGGAGCTGAAAAATATAAAGTTCAGATTTCTGCAAATGGCAAGACAAATACTTACTATGTGTCAGATAATCAATTTGACTTAGATAATTTCACTGGAGAGATTACATATAGCGTATCTCAATATGAAGATGGTTACTATTCATATGTTGAAAGTGGAACATATACTAAAGCTCTATTATCAAATCCTAAGAATTTAACTTTAGCTGATGATGGTTATAAAGTAGTATGGGATGAAGTTCCAGGTGCTACAAAATATGTAGTTAGAGTTGGTAATGCTAGTAAAGAAGTTCAAACTAACTCATATGTATTAACTGAAGAAGAAAAAGCAAATCTTACTTCACTTACTGTACAAGCAATAGCACAAGAAGCAACTAATAATTCAGCACAAGTTGAATTAGAGTTTGCAACTGCGCAAGTAACTTGGGTAGAATTCTATCAAGGTATATTATCTTGGAGCCCAGTACTTGGCGCTACAAAATATGCCTTAGTAATTGATGATAATGAAGCAATTTTAGTTGAAGGAACAAGCTATCAACTTGATGTTGAAGCTGGTCATCATACATATAAGGTTGCAGTGGTAAAGGCTGATGGAACTTATGATGAAACTAAGGCTCAAACTCATGAAAATACAGTTTACAATTTAATCTTCAATACTAATGGTGGTGAAGAAATTGCTAAGGTAGCTTATGAGGTTGGTTCAGAAATTGACCTACCTATGGCTGTTTTACCTGGATACACATTTACAGGTTGGTACAAGACTGAAGGTAATTATGTAACTGATGAATTTACAGATTTAGTATTTAGTGCTCAAGAAGATGTTACAATTTATGCTGGTTGGTTAGGTAACAATTATAAAGTTACACTAGACTATGGAAAATACGCAACTGAAGAAGGCACTAAAGAATTTGAAATGACATTTGGTAACGTATATAGTTTACCAGTTCCTAAATCAAATGATCCTTTAAAAGTGTTTGGTGGTTGGTATTCTAGAGAAGATGGTATTGGCGAAAGGTATACAGATGAAACTGGTAATTCGCTAAATAAATGGCGTGATTTGTCAGATACTACAGTTTATGCCGGATGGCTAAATGTCTTTGAATTTGAAGAAATTGATGCTGGTAATGCATATTCTGTTAAAAAAGGTACTGGTATCAGTTTGATTAAAACTGTTACAATTCCTTCTATGTACAATGGAAAGCCTGTTACTACAGTTGAAGCAAGCGCGTTTGACGGATGTTCAAATTTAATTGAAATAAATATTCCAAATACAGTTACTCTTGTCAATATAGGTGCTGAAGGACCTGCTGCTGCAGGAAATTGTTTTAAAGGTTGTACAAAACTTGAAAGAGTAAATGTTTATGAAGTTGAAGGAGTTATAGAAGAAGATGTAGTTTACTCTTCAGTTGATGGAGTATTATTACGTCGTAATAATGGTGAAGTGGAATTAGCATATTTCCCTTATTACACAAAGTCTGGTACATATAGAGTTCCATCAAATGTAACTAGCATTCCACAATATGCATTTAAATCATGCTCAAAGCTAGAAACTATAATTGTTCCTTCATCAGTGAAATTTGTTGGCGAACAAGCATTCGCATCTTGTTCAAATTTGAAGGAAATAAGATTCCTTGTTGATGATGAAATTACTGATGAGCGTACATTAGAATTAGGTGAGAAAGTATTCTATTCAAACAGTATATTAGAAACACTAACATTGCCTTCTTATGTTACAAACTTTGATCCAGGCATTATTGAATATTGTTCTAGTTTGGCATATATCAATATAGTTGGTGAATATGAAAATGCAAATTATGCATCAATTGATGGTGTTATAGTTAATAAAGCAAAAACAGAAATTATTTTCTGTCCACGTGGAAGAACTGGAGATTATGAAACTCCTGTAAATGTAGATACAATAAAAGCAAAAGCTTTTGCTTCTTGTAATAAATTAACAAGTTTAGTAATTTCTGGTCAAGTTAAACTAATTGAAGAAGAAGCATTTAAGAGTTGTTATGGTCTTGAAAGTTTAGTATTTGAAGGAACAGCTACTGATGTTAGATTATCTATTGAAACAAATGCATTTAATGGTTGTTCAAAGATAACTCAAGTTGTTTTACCAGAGAATTTAATTAGTTTGAAGGAAGCTTCATTTGGTAATATGACGAATTTGACTAAAGTAACTGTAGAATCAAGTAGTGAAAATCTTGATTTTGAAACAAATGCTTTTGGTTATTTAGATAAAAGTAATATATTAGGTAATTATAAATTTACAGTTACTGATTTGGTTATTGGCAAAAATGCTGGAGTTTTTGCTATCTCTGGTGTGTTTGGTTCTAAACTAGAAAATGTAGATGTAGAAGAAGGGAATCCAAATTATACATCTGTTGATGGTGTATTATATGATAAAGAAATAACAGCTGTTATTTATTATCCATCTGGTAGAAGTGGTTCATATACATTACCTACTACTATAAAAACTATAGGAGCAAGAGTTTTTGAAAATACAGCTGAAATGAATGAGATTGTTTTCCCTGCTACAGTTGAATCAATTGGTGAATCAGCTTTCCAAGGCTGTTCAAAGCTTGAAAGAGTTGTATTTGAACAAGGCGAAACACCATTAACTATTGGAGATGCTGCATTTAAGTCATGTTCTAGTTTGATTGAAATTAATCTTCCTAATAGATTAACAGCAATCAGTAACAGTATGCTATTTGGTTGTTCTAAGCTAACCAGTATTGTAGTTCCTGATACTATAAAATTTATTGGTGATGAGGCATTTAGAAATTGTTCTAAATTAACTACAATCACATTACCTAGCTCACTTGAAGAAATCGAAGAAACAGAAGGATCTAATGCTGGAACAGCATCTCTTAATACAGGAGTACGTATTCATGCTTTTGATTATTGCGCTTCATTAACAAGCATCAGCATTTCAGAAAATAATAAAAATTTCAAAACTATTGATGGTATTTTATATAAAGTTATATATGATAACGAAAATGTAAAAGGCTTAGATTTAATAATTTGTCCTCAAGGAAAAGAAGGAGAAATTGTTGTTGCTGAAAATGTTATTAACGTAACAGCATATTCTTTCTATGATACTGATTTAGTCACAAAAGTTGTATTTAGTGATAATTCAAATGGTATAACATTTAATACAAAGGTATTCTATACTTGTAATAAGTTAGAGGAAGTCGTATTGCCTACTGGTATGGTTAATTTGCCTGAGAATTTATTCTATAGTTGTCAAAAATTAGCAAGTGTCGAAATACCTAATACAGTAATAAAATTGTCTGGAGCAGCATTCTATGATTGTACTAGTCTTGCTTCTATTACTTTTGAAGAAGGTGGAACTGAAGGATTAGAAATAGAAAAAGGTACAAAAGGAACTAGCGGAACTGTATATCAAGGTATGTTCTATAAGAATAAGAATATTAAAACTCTTATTTTGCCTGAAAGAACAACAAATATTGGTGATTATGCTTTTGCTTCATATGCATCTGGTTATGGTTATACATCAGGAGATTATAGCTGTAGTCTTGAGACAGTTGTTATTCCATCAACTGTTAAATCTATTGGCGTTTATGCCTTTTATGGCTGCAATATCAAGAATTTGACATTTACTGATGGTGAAACAGAATTAACAATTGGTGATCGTGCATTTTCTAAAACTTTATTAGAAGATATTGTTTTACCAGGTCGATTAAAAACTGTTGCTGACTATGCATTTACTTCGTTGACATCTTTAAAGAATATTACTTTTAGTGAAAAAATTGAGAAAATAGGTACTGGTACATTTTCTTCATGTTCTAATTTGACATCTATAATTCTTCCTAATTCATTAAAAGAAATTGGAACTAGCGCATTTAGTTCATGTACAAAATTAGAAAGTGTTAATTTCCCTAATGGTAGTTCATTGGAAACAATAGGTTCTAAAGCGTTTAATTCTTGTTCAAATTTAACTTCAATAATTATTCCAAAGACAGTTAAAACAATTAAGGATCAAGCTTTTATAAGTTGTAAATCTCTAGAAAGTGTTACTTTCGAAGGTGATAATACTGAAGAAGGTGCATCAATTAGTTCGATTGGCTATCAAGCATTCCAAGCATGTTCTAGTTTAGAAAGTTTTAGATTCCCATATTGTGGAAAAGATTCTGATGATAAATATAACACGATTAAATTTGAAAAGAATGGTTCAGTTTTGAATTTGTTCGAAGGTTGTAAGAAATTAACTGAAGTATATTTAAGTGAAGCAATTAATGATATTTTAGACTTGTTTAATAAAGCTCCTTCAATTACAAATGTGATTATTGCAGAAAATAATGAGAGTTTTAAAACTGCAGAAGGAAAGCCAATTATTTTAACTCATGATGGCAAATCAATAGAATATATTTATGGTAGCCTTGATGATATCGAAGTTCCAGAAGGTGTTGAGACATTAGGCTCTTACTTGTTTGATACTCAAACTGAAATCACTAGTATATCTTTACCTGTGTCATTGAAAACAATAGGCCAATATGCATTTAGAAATTGCGTAAATCTAAAAACTATAACTTTTGCTACCGGATGTGTTTTATCTGAAATTGGCGAAGGTGCATTCTATAATTGTCGTTCATTAAAGAGTATTACAATACCTAATGAAGTTACAAAAATAGCTAAAAATACATTCCAAGCTTGTCTTTTATTAACTGAAGTTAAATTACCTAGTGAGCTTAATGAAATTGAACAATACGCATTTATTCAAGCTAAGTCTTTAGAAACAGTTGTTTTACCGAATAGTTTGAAAAAAATAAATCAGTATGCATTTTCATACTCATATATCAAAAATTTAACACTTCCAGCAAGTGTTAATGAACTAGGTCAAAATGCCTTCAAACATGCTGACTATTTGGAGTATTTGAGAATTGAAGGAGATAATTTAGATCAAATTCCAAATAACTGTTTTGAATATTGTATTTCTTTGAAAAAAGTTGAATTCGGTGATAATGCTAAAATCACAAAAATTGGTTCTAGTGCATTTTCAAATTGTACTTCTTTAGTTTCATTCACTGTTCCAAAGTCTGTTAAGGCTATGCTTTCTATTACTACTGATATTTCTAAAGCTACAGAGAGTAGTGGATCAGGAAATATTTTCTATAATTGTACATCATTAGAAACTGTTATATTTGAAGAAGGTAGTCAATTGTCTAATATTGGCACATATGCTTTCCAAAATTGCACATCATTAAAGAATATCAGTTTACCAAATAGTTTAACTATTTTAGGAAATTATGCATTTAAAGGTTGTACTTCATTAGAAGAGATTTCAATTGAATGTCCAAATTTAAGAAGTATTCCTGCTTATTGTTTTGATGGTTGTAGCAACTTAGTTAATGTGACATTTGGTGAAGTTTCTTTCAGTAGAATTGGCACATATGCATTCCAAAATTGTACATCACTAAAATCAATTATTATTCCAAAGACTGTGAATGGTTTTGGTGACTATACTACTAATAATATACAAGCTTCAACATCTTCTTGTACATTTACTGGTTGTACATCTTTAGAAAGCGTTATATTCGAAGAAGGTTCAAAGTTAGCAAAAGTTGGTCAAAAAGTTTTCCAAAATTGTACATCTTTGAAAGAAATTGTTTTACCTTCAACTTTAACTGTTATAGGTAACTATATGTTTGATGGATGTACATCATTGACATCTGTTGTTTTATCAACTAATCTTACATATTTACCTCAATATATGTTCCAAAATTGTACATCATTAATTGAGATAGAAATTCCAGCAAAAGTAAAAAATATGGGTGGAACATCAGCAACAGCGACAATTAATGCTTCATCTGCATCTTCAACATTCAAGGGTTGCACAAATCTAGAAAGAGTTGTTTTAGCTAATGGTTCACAATTGGCGAAAATTGGTGCGAGTGCATTTGAAGGATGTGTTAAACTTCAAAGTATAGATATATCTAAATTAACTGTAATAGCTAATAAAGCATTCCTAGATTGTAAGCAATTAAAGAGTGCTAATGCTCCGTTATGTAGTACACTAGGTACAAATGTATTCCAAAATTGTGAAAATTTAGAGAGTGCAAACATTCAAAATTTGACCGCTATCCCTAATAATACATTCGATGGTTGCTCTTCACTTGTTAGTGTTACTATAAATACATCTAAAAATACTACCTTGGGAACATATGTATTTAATGGTTGTACATCATTAACAACAATAGATTTATCTAAGGTTACATCAATAGGAACATATGCATTCTCTGATTGCGAATCACTACAATCTGTTTCATTGCCTATTGCAACATCAATAGGAACATATGCATTTAGAGGTTGTTCTTCATTAGAAAGTGTTGATGCACCAAACTTGCAAACTATAGGCCAAGGCGCATTTGAATACACAAGTTTGAAGAAATTCTCTATTGCATCAACTGTAACAACTATTAATGGTGGAGCATTTAATACATTAAGTAATTTAGAATTAACTAATGCGTCAGAAAACTATATGGTATATGAAAATATCGCACTTATTAAAAAAATAGACGGAACAATTATTTCAGTATTTAATATTCCAGAAAACTTTGAAATTGTATTACCAGATGATGCTAAAGCTATAAATTCTTGTGCATTTATGGATACAGATAATTTAAAAAAGATTACTTTAAATGAAAATATTACAGTAATTCCAGCAAGTTGTTTCTTTAGTTGCTCTAACTTGGAAGAAATAGTTCTTGGTTCTAAAGTTACTGAAATAGGAAAAGAAGCATTCAAATATTGTAGTAAACTAACAAGCATCACTTTGCCTGAGGGCTTAGTTGAAATTGGTAATACGGCTTTCCAAGGTTGTAATTCACTAAAATCAATTGTTTTACCAAACACAGTTACAACTCTTGGTAATTCAGTATTCAATGGTATTGATGTAGAAGAAGTAACTTTATCATCTGGCTTAACTACTATAGGTACCTATGTATTTGCCGATTGCTCAAAATTAAAAACTGTAATTATTCCTGAAGGTGTACAAACTCTAGGAAGTTATATGTTTGATAATTGTATTTCATTAGAAAGGGTTGTTTTACCTGGTTCATTAAGTGGAAAGATTACTACAACTACTACAGGCTATTACTCATTTAGAGGATGTACAGCATTAAAGTCAGTTAAGTTTGAAGAAGGAAATAAAATAGTTCCAAAGTATATGTTCCAAAATTGTACTTCTTTAGAAGAGGTAGTATTTGCTGATTCAATTGAAAATATTGGTGATTATGCTTTTGAAAATACTGCTTTATTATCTATAATTCTTCCAGAATCATTAAAAACTTTTGGACCATATGCATTCCGTAATTGTACGTCTTTAGTTCAAGTAACTTTCAATGAAAGTCTAACTAAGATTGGAAATTATGCATTTACTGGTTGTGAGAAATTAGAAAACGTAGTTCTTCCAAAATTATTAGAAGAAACAGGCACATATACATTCCAAAATTGTGCATCATTAGAGTCTATTGAACTTCCATCAACATTAAAAACAATCGGTACTTATGTATTTGATGGTACTAACATTAAGTCAATTGTATTCCCTGATACTTTGACAAAGATTGATGGATATGCATTTAGGGGGACTAAGCTTGAGGAAGTTATATTCCCAGATAGTTTGACTTTCATAGGAACTTATGCGTTCTCTAGTTGCCCAGATTTGACAACTGTAACATTTGGAAAGAATAAATATACTATTGGTAATTATGCATTTGTAGAGTGCCCAGTATTAGAAAATATCACTTTCCCTGAAGGTTTCATATTTAATTCTGGTACAACAGCAAATTATGCATTTGCTAATAATTTGGCAATTAAATCAGTTGTATTCCCAACAACAGCTATATATGTTCCTGAATATATATTATCTGGCTGTACAAATCTAGAAGAAGTCACAATTCCAGAAGGTATTGAACAGATTTATTATGGAGCATTTGAAAATTGTAGTAAATTATCTAATGTCATTTTACCAGAAACATTAACAAAGATATGGTATATGGCATTTGCAAATTGTACTTCTATTGAAGAATTATTGATACCTGTATCATGTGTTGTTGGTGTAAATGAGGATAAGAGCGCATTCAATGGATGGACTAGTGAGCAAAAGGTTATAACAACTTTATCATTACATGATGTTCTAGGATTATGGGGTGTAACTATTTATACTTCATTATACGGATGCTATCGTTATGATGATTTTACTGATGCAACATTTGTATATGATTATGTTGTAGAAACTGATCAAGACTAATTATTGATTAAAAAATATATTCTATGCTTTGGGAGCAATTCCCAAGGCATAGATAAAATTATAAAGAAAGGATATAAAAATGGATACAAAAGAACAATTTTCAAAATTATATAGTAGATTTTTGAAAAAGTTTTATTTAAAAATAGCATTATTATCATTGTTAATTAGTTTAACAATATTATTAGTATTATCCCTTTCTTTTTGGATTATTGGAACAAAACTATATTGGATTGCATTTGTTGTATTTGGTGTATCATTAATTGCAAGTTTTGTAATCTTATATTTTGTGAAAAAACCAACTGAAAAAGAATTCTATAGTTCTTTAGAAGAACTAGGCTTAGCTCAAAGAGCTATAACAATGTATGAATATAAAGATGATGAAACATTAATGGCAAAGATTCAAAGAGAAAATGCCAAAGTTAATATTCAATCTAAAGATCATAAATTGTTAAAGATTACAGCTCCAATTGCTTTAATAATTACAGTTTCTGTAATATTTGCATTAAGTGTTGGAACATCTATTGCTTCAGGTTTATCAGCAAATAGAATTATTCCAAGTGTTTCTCAAGCTATTAATAATAGTAATGATAAAGAGGATAAAGAATATGAAGTTACTTTCGAGACAGATGGTGATGGTAGTATAGAAGGCGAAATTATCCAATTTGTCAAAGAAGGAGAAGATGCTTTAGGTGTAACAGCTGTTGCTGAAGAGGGATGGTATTTCTATTCTTGGGGCATCTATGATGAACATTATGACAAGATTATCACTGATGATAACGAAGAGGATAAGGAAGCTCATAATCCTTATAAAGAAGTAAAAGGTGTTAAAGCAAACATTACATATTATGCAGTATTTAAAGAAGTACCCGAGCCAGATGATGAGCAGGTTACTGATGCAGAATCAGATCCGTCAAATTCTAAAAAACCATCAAAACCTGAAGAAGGTGAGCAATCAGCTAATCCTTCAAATGGTGATAATAGTGGTGGAGGCGAAGGTGGAGGAAAATATGAAGATTATAATCAAGTAATTGATGGATCTACATATTATGGTGACTCTACATTTGATAATGCATATAACGATGCAATGGAACAAATGCAAGGTGAAAGTGATAATACTAGTGAAGAAATGAAGAAAATCATTAGTGATTATTACGAGAATATTGAAAAATAAAGGATGTATTTTATGATTAACGAACAAGATATAAATAATTTTAGTGCTAAAATTCAAGAAATTTACACTCAAATTAGTCGTGATGTAATTGGTCAAAAGGAAGTAGTTGAAGGCGCAGTTATATCAATGATAGCTGGTGGTAATGTACTACTAGAAGGTGTACCAGGAGTAGGTAAGACACGTTTAGTTAGAACATTAGGTAGAGTCTTTGGCCTACCATTTTCGAGAATTCAGTTTACTCCAGACTTAATGCCTGCCGATGTAACTGGTACTAATATGGTTGTTAAAGGTGAAGATGGAAAGACATCATTCCAATTCCAGGAAGGTCCAATCTTCTCTAATATCATCTTAGCAGATGAAATCAACCGTGCTACTCCAAAAACACAATCTGCATTACTAGAAGCAATGCAAGAACATAAGGTAACTGTTATGGGCGTGACTAGACAGTTATCTGAACCATTCTTCGTACTTGCAACACAAAACCCAATTGAGCAAGACGGTACTTATCCACTTCCAGAAGCTCAAATGGATAGATTCATGTTCAAGATTATCGTTTCAAATCCTAGTCTTGATGAATTATTAAGCATTGTTAACCTAACTCAAAAGACAATGGCTGAGGTTGCGAATACAGTATGTTCTGGCGAAGAACTATTAAAGATGAGAGAAACAGCAAACAGTATTCCTGTTGCTGAAGAAGTACTAAAATATGCAATGATTTTAGTATCAGCTACTCATCCAACTGGTGAATATGCATCAGAAACAGCAAAGAAGTATTTAAGATTAGGTGCTTCTCCACGTGCTGGTCAAGCATTCATCTCAGCAGCTAAGGTTAAAGCTTTAATTAAAGGAAGATATAATGTAGCTTATGAAGATATTGATGAGCTTGCAACATTAATCTTACGTCATAGAATTAAGCTTAACTTTGAAGCAGTTGCTGAAAGAATTTCACCAGATGCAATAATTAATCAAATTATTGAAGAAGTTAGAAAAAAATATAAAATTAAGTAGTATTAGAAAGTAGTATATAGCATGGAATTATCTTATATCAACGACGAGTTTTTCTCTCGTCTAGAAGCGTTAGCATTTAATTTAAAATCATATTTAATTGGCTATTTTGGCGGTAAGCACTTAGTTAAAAGCTATGGGCAAACCGTCGAATTTGCTGATTATAGAGAATATCAGCTTGGTGATGATATCAGACGTATAGACTGGAATTTATACGGAAGATTCGAGAAATTTTTCATCAAGCTTTTTACTGATGAAAGACAAATGAAAATTTCAATATTTTTAGACGCTTCTGCATCTATGGGAAAAGATAATCCAAAGAAGGCAGCTTATGCAACTGCATGTGCTGCAGGCTTTGGTTATTTAGCTATACATAATATGGATAAGGTATCATTTAATATTATGAAAGGTAACCATGCTGAAAATACTAACGGAACACTAGTAGGTAAGAACCGGTTCTTTAGAGCTATTACTGAATTAGAAAAAATTGAATTTGACGGTGATACAGATATTGAAAAGTGTATCATTAACTCTCAAGATCAATCAGATTCAAATGGTATAGCTGTAATCATTTCAGATTTCTTAACTGATAATGACTGGAAGAAGGCTGTTGATTATCTACTTTATAAGAAAAAACAAGTATTATTAATTCAAGTATTAACTCCAGAAGAAATTGATCCTTCTTATATGGGAAGAGTTAATTTGATTGATTTAGAATCTGACGATATAACTGATTCAAAGAATATGCGTATTAAGATTGATAATGCTTCACAAAGAGCATATCAAGAAGCTTTAAATGCTTTTAGAGGCGAGATTAGTACTTATTGTAGAAAAAGAGATGTTGATTTTATAAGTATTAGTACCGACACTCCAATTGAGTCTGTACTATTTAAAGAATTAATGAAGGTAGGAATTATGTCATGACAATTTTAAATATGGTCGGACTTATTTCCTTAATAAGCCTTGTTATATATTTTGTTTTATATTTTATTAAACCAAATTATCAACAAAAATATGTATCAAGTACCTTCATTTGGAAATTAAGTCTTAAGTACAAGAAAAAGAGAATACCAATAAATAAATTAAGAAATATTTTATTAGTAATATGCCAGATACTATTACTTATAATATTAACTATGATTATCATGAAACCTGTTATTATTACAAAACGGAGTAATGATAACGAAGTAGTATTAATTATTGATGCTTCAGCTAGTATGAGAACAAATGATGGTTATGATACTAGATTTGAAAGAGCTGTAAGTCTAGCTAAAAATAAGGCTAGTGAAGTTTTAAATAATGAAGGCGTAGTTTCAATAGTGATGTCTACTAATGATCCATATTTCTTAGTAGAAAGAAATACTAAAGAAAATCTAAATCAGATTATGATTGATCTAGATAATCTAATTGCTGATTATGAGTGCACTTATGGAAAAACTGATTTAAATAAATCAATTAATTTATGTAATGATATATTAGTTGAAAATTCAAGTACATCTATATTTATCTATTCAGATGTTACAGCTGATTATGTAGATAAGGGTATTACCTTAGTCAATGTAAGAGAAGCATCAGAATATAATATTGCAATTACAAATGCTTATTCTGAAATATTAGATAACTATTATATGTTTACTGTTGAAGTTATTTCATATGGCAAGGATGAAAGTATTGATTTATCAATTGAAATATCTGGTGCAAATGCTTCTGATACAAATCCAGATGGTCAAGTGTATACATTTAATCAAAATGTTGATTTAACTAATGATGAAAAGAAAAAAGTAGTATTTATCAATTCAAATGTTAATTTAGAAAACTATGATGATAGTCCAAACATTATTTATTATTTAATTCCTGATACTGATAAGATTATGACATATCAAACAGTACATGTATCAATTAATACAGATGATTCTTTCATATATGATAATAGTTTTGATATATATGGTGGAACTAAGGAAGTTATAAATGTTTTATACGCCTCATCTAGTGCGAATAGTTTCTTTAATGGTGTAATTTTAGTATTACAATCAGCATTAAGTAACAGATATACAATAAGTTATACTAAGTTTAAAGAAAAAACAGATATTCCAAATAGTGGATATGATTTATATATTTATGAGCATGATTCTATGCCGGCAACTGCACCAAGTGATGGTATAGTAATATATTCAGATCCTCAAAAGGATGTAATAGGAAGTGGATTTACACTTGGTATTGTTTATGATTACAACAAGGTTAGTATGTCATTAACAGAAGAAAAAACTCATCCTATAATTAAAGGAGTAAATGCTGATAATATTACAATTAGTAGAATTAATGGCTTAGCTGGTCGGTATGGCGAGTATGATGTATTGATGAGCTGTGATAATAGACCTGCAGTAATGGTTTGTGATAGTGGAACATCTAAGAGTATTGCACTAATGTTTAGTATGCATTATTCTAATTTACCTATTACAAAAGAATTCCCAATCTTAATGTATAACATTTTTGATTATTTCCTACCTCAAACAGTTGATGGTCATTCATTTGAAATAAACGATTCAGTTGAGGTTAGATGTAGAGGAGAAAAAGTTGAGATTTCTGGAAATGGTAAATCAGTTACTATTGAAGAATTCCCAGCAACATATTCATTTACTATTCCAGGGACATATGATGTTTCACAAACATCAGTTTTTGGAAAAGAAATAAAAAATCAAATATATGTTGGAATTCCTAATGAAGAAAGCAATATTCTACTAAATGTTGATTCAATATCAAATCCTGTTAATCAACTAAGTTTAGAAGATGTATATAATGATTTATTATTATGGTTATCTATTGCCTTAGTATCTGTTCTATTTATAGAATGGTTATTAAAAGGCAAGGATACATTATAGGAGGTAAGATTATGCTAAGTATTTCAATTAATTTTGCTTATCCTTACCTTCTACTATTAATAATTGCTTTCATTATCGCAACTTTTATTCCTTATTTCATGATTTCAAAGAAATATAGAAATACAAGAAATAGAATTGTTTCAATTGTTTGCCATATATTTGCATCAATACTTGCTGTATTAATGCTATCTGGTATGACATTTGTTAATACAAATGCTAATCCAAATAATGAAATAATTATATTAGTTGATAAATCTGATTCAGCAGATATTAAAGAAAATGATATAAAAGATTTTGTTGAAACAGTAGTTGATAGTGCAAGGTTTGATAAGTTTAAAGTTGGTATAGTTACATTTGGTTTTAACCAAGTATATGCTGTACCACTAACAAATGATTATGAAAATATAATGTCTGCATATAAGGATGCAGCAGAGCCTGATAAATCAGCAAGTGATATTGCTGCTGCACTTACTTATGCAAAGACATTATTTACAAATTCAAATTCTGGAAAAATTGTTTTAGTATCAGATGGTATTGAAACAGATGAAACTGCAAGATCTGTAGTAAGAACAGTTGTGGCTTCAGGTATTAAACTTGATGTTGCATATGTTGATACTAAATTAGGCGATAATATTGATCTAGAAATAACTGAATTAACACTACCTGATTATCATATTAATGTAAATGAAAATTTTGTTGTAACAGCTAAATTAGAAGGTAATTATCAAGGTGAAGTTACTGCAAAATTATATGATAATGGTAGATTAGTTAATACTGATAATTTTAATGTTAATCCAGGCAGCCAAAATATTACTATGGCTCATTCATTTGCAAATGACGGATTACATAGTGTTCAAATTCAATTAGAAGTAAAAGATTATATTGTTAATAATAATGAATATACAACATATTTGTATTTACAACAATTTAATAAAATACTAATAATTGAACAAGCAGCTGGTCAATCACAAATACTTAAAAACATTTTAGAAGAAAATGGTTTATTTGAAGCAACTATATTAAATATTAATGATGATGAATTACCTACATCAGTTGATGAACTATGTAATTATGATGAGGTAATTATGAATAACATCGCAAATGCAGATTTATCAGAAGAATTTGTAGATGTTTTAGAAGAATATGTAAATGTTAGAGGTGGAGGATTATTTACAGTAGGTGGTAAGGACTCTAGTGATAATGCTCATGCTTATAATAGAAAAGATATGGTTGGTTCAGTATATCAACAGATGCTTCCAGTTCAAGCAATTGATTATAAACCACCGGTTGGTGTTATAGTAATAATTGATAGATCTGGTTCAATGGGTAGTCCAGATGAATATGGTGATACACTTTTAGATTGGGCAAGAGCTGGTGCTGTATCTTGTTTAAATGCTTTAACTGAAAGAGATTATTTTGGATTAATGACTCTTGACTCTTATGATAATACTATCTTAGAGCCAACACCTCGAACTCAGGAAGCTAAAATATTATCTGCAATTAACTCAATTCAAGATGCCACAGGCGGCACAGTGTTTGCTAGTGCAATCGATGCTGCAGGTCAAGCATTAAGAGCTTTAAAGGTAGTAGATAAAAAGCATATTATAATAGTTTCAGATGGTTATGTATCTCAAGGAGATGTAGAAATTTATGAAGAATATGCTAAGAATTACTATGAAACAGATGGTATAACTATTTCAGTAGTCGGTGTTCAAATGGATAGACCTTCTGACTATTTACATCTAGAAGATGAAGATACTCCATATGAGGAAATTGAAACATCATCAGCATATGGTAAGATGTTAAGATTAACTAAAATGACACATGGAACATTACATCCAACTAATGATTCAGATCGTTCTAGATTAGTTGTCGAAATGAGAGAAGATTTGAAATCTCCAGATATCTTAGAAGTTAATCAAGAAGATTTTAAACCAATAGTTGTCGATATGACTTCATCAGTTTTAAGTAATATTAGTACTGTTCCTGGTGAAAGTAGTAATTTCGTACTAGATTTTAATGTTTCAGGTTTTTATGGAACAAAGGTAAGAGGTAGTGCTGATTTAATACTAACAGGAGAATATAATGTTCCTTTATATGCTCAGTGGAAATATGGAAAAGGAACTGTTGGTAGTTTCATGTGTGATTTATACGGAGACTGGTCATCAGAAATGCTAAATAGTGAAGATGGAAAACAATTAATTAAAAATATTGTTAATACATTATCACCCACTGAAGATATAAAGTATAACGAAATAAAGTTATCTCTAAAAGAAGATAATTACTTTAATACTTTAAGTGTATTTACTGATTTGAAGGATGGCGAGTATTTAAACGCTTATGTAAGTTATCAGTTAGATAATTTAGAAAAGACTATATCAATAAGTGATATGTCAAATAATACAGATTATGCATATACAGTTATGGCACTTAATGCAGATAACAATTATTCACGTGCTAAATTTGTATTAAAAGAGAATACTACTTATCAAATAGTAGTAACAAAATATGATAAGGATGGAAATCAATTAGCAAAAAATGCTATTTATAAGAGCCTTCCTTATTCAAAAGAATATGATACATTAAATGAAGATATGATTAACTATGAAGATAATATGAAATCATTAGCTAGATTAGGTAATGGTAGTTATATTGTTGATTTAAATGATCCACATGAAATTATAGATTCGTTTGATGTAAATCTAGTATCAACATTTGATCCTAGAATCTTATTCTCAATTTTAATCATAATTTTATTCTTAATCGATTTTGCGGTTAGAAAATTCAAATTTAGATGGCCTCATGAAATTATTAGAGACCGTAAAAATAAAAAAATGTAGTGGTGTAGCATGAAAAAAATTCATTATTTATTCATTGTGATTGTTTGTATTTTCTTTAGCATTTATTTGACTTCTTGTAATTCAAATAAAATTGCTAGTCCTACTAACATTCAAATTGATGAAAACAACAATTTAATATGGGATAAGGTAAATGATGCTAGAAGTTACGATATAAAGTTTAAATATATCGATGATGGTACTGAAGAAATAGCTCAAACAAGAAAAGTATTATATAGCCTTGATAATTTAAAAGAAGGAGACTACGATATTTCAATATCTGCAATATCTGGAACAAAGGCTAAGGATTCAGACTTTTCAGAAGCAATCCACTTTCATAAATATTATGAAACAGGTTGTGTTTACACTTTGATAAATAATAATAGTGAATATGCTATTACTAAAGTTGGAAAAGCAAATGGTACTTTTGTCATTGAAGATTATTATAGAACTAAAGCTGTAACTCAAATTGCTGAGTCTGCTTTTAAGGGAAGTACAAAGGTTGAAGGTATAACAATAGGAGCTAATGTTGAAAAGATTGGTGATAATGCATTCTATAATTGTCCAAAGTTAGCAAATATTGTTTTACCAGAATCAGTTAGAGAAATAGGTGAATCAGTATTCCAAAGATGTAGAGCTTTGACAAGTATAAAAATTCCGAAATCATTAACTACTTTACCTGATTATACATTTGCTTATTGTAGAGGCTTAGAAAAAGTTGAATTACCTGATACTATTGAAGAAATAGGTGAATCTTGTTTCCAAGACTGTTCAAGTATAAAAGAAATTGTAATTCCAAACTCAGTTCTAAATATTAAAAGTGATGCTTTTGCAGCATGTTCATCTTTAGAAAAGGTTACATTTGGTGATAAATTAGAAAGTATTGGTTCAAATGCATTTAAATCTTGTACAGCGTTAACTGAAATTCATTTTAGTGAACAAAAGAATTTAAAAACAATAGGAATGTCAGCTTTCGAAAATTGTATTTCATTAGTAAATATTGATTTACCAGATGGATTAGAATCTGTATCAAGTAGTTGTTTCTATGAAGCTGAAGCGCTTGAAACAGTTACTATTCCAGATAGCGTAACGGCTGTAGGTGATTTAGCATTTGCTAGAACTAAATTATATACTGATCAATATTTGGCAGAAGATTTATTAATATATGCCGATAAATGGGTTATTGGCTATAATAGAAATAGGTCAGAGGAATTAAAAAATATTAATTCAAGTACCTTTAAAGAAGGTACAATAGGTATTGCAAATCAAGTTTTTCATAGCAATAGTAATATAAATACTGTAACTACTCCAACATCATTAAAATATATTGATAAATATGCATTTAATGGTTGTACTAACTTATGGAAATTTACAACATCTGAAAATTCTTTAAAAACTATAGGTGATAATGCCTTTGCAAATTGTAATTTAACTAATGTGCAATTTGGATCAGGTTTAGAAGAAATTGGTGCTTATGCATTTATGAGTAATACTCAGTTAGATAATAATTCATTATCATCTTATGCATGGATACCTGATACAGTTAAAAGAATTGGTGCTTATGCATTCTATAATACTAAATTATGGAATACCCCTCGTGATGGTGGTAATATAGTATATGCGGCTAATTGGGTAGTAGGATATAAAGAAGATAAATTAGGTAGTATAGAGCTAACATTTGATACATCTAAGGCTGCAGGTATCGCAGATTATGCATTTAGTGATGCAACATCGCTTACTTCAATCCAAGGTTTAGCTAATTGTAAGTACATTGGTGAAGGTGCGTTTTATAAATGTGAAAATTTAGCTAATGTATCACTTAATAGAAATTTAACAGAAATTAATGATTACACGTTCTATGGTTGTTCAAGTTTGGTAAAGGTTACATTCCCTAGAACAGTTAAATCTATTGGTAAATATGCATTCTACAAATGCTCATTACTCGAAAATATAGAATTAGACGGTACTAATGTTAGTTATATAGGCTATAGTGCATTTAATAATTGTACAAATTTACAAAATGTATCATTTGGTACTAAGTTAGAAACAATTTCTGATACAGCGTTTTATAATTGTGTTAATATTTTAGAAATAAATATACCAAATAATGTAAAATACATTGGTAAAAGAGCATTCTTTAAGAATATTGCTGCTAAAACATTAACAATTGGTACAGGAATTGAAGAAATATTAGAGGCATCTTTCTATGGTTGTGAAGCGTTAACTGAAATTACAATTCCTGATAGTGTTAAAATAATTGGTAGAAAAGCATTTTATGGTTGTAAGGCTGTAACTACATTATCACTTGGTGAAAATGTAGAAGAGATAGCAGATTATGCATTCTATAATGATAAAAACATTGAAGAATTAAAGTTAAATACTAATTTAAAATCTATTGGTAATTATGCATTTAAAGGACTTGAAAAAGTAAAGACAATCATATTGCCAAAAACAATAACAGAAATTGGCCAACATGCATTTTATGGTTGTAAACAAGCTACATTCTATACAGATGCAAGTGCAATACTTCCAAATTGGCATGCAAGATTTAATTCATCACGTAGAACTATGTTCTATGGGGTAGAATTTAATGCTGATGGTAAGGTTGCTTCAGTTGTTGTTTCAAAAGATTTATTAATTAATAAAAACGCCACAGGCGGTATATCAGCTCCAGCAGTTAATTTCTCAGGCTGGAGAGATGATGAAAATAAGATATATAGCATGGAAGATATTGTCGCATTAGAGCTTGAAGGATCTTTAAAGCTATATGCTATATATGAATAGGAGGATTATTATGGGAAAGAAAAGTAAATTAGGTATTGGAGGCTTACTTGCAGCATTAGTATTGATGTTATCTTTATCAAGCTGTAAGGGTAAATTTGAGGTATCATTTGATACTTTAGGTGGAATTACAATTGATACAGCCTCAGTTGAACAAGGAAAGGAATATGAACTTCCAACAGATGTAAAGCGAGATGGCTATTCATTTGAAGGTTGGTATACTAACTCATCATTTACAGGTGAAAAGGTAACTAAAATTACTGTAAATGAAAGTGTAACATTATATGCTAAGTGGGTTAAGATTTATACTATTACTTTAAATGCTGATGGTGGTTCTTTAGCTAGCACTACAATTACAGCTAAAGAAGGCGATTTAGTAAAAACATTAGTAGAAGATTATGTTCCAACTAAATCAAATCTTAAGTTTGGTAATTGGTTCTATAATAATGTAGAGATTGCTGATACATTAAAGGTTACTAAGGATATGACTTTAGTAGCTAGATATAAAGCTGAGTATACATTAAATACGTATAAACAAAAGCTAAATTCAGAGGAATATGAAAAGACTGAAACTAAGGCATATGCTTATGTTGGAGCTAAAGTTGAAGCTGATACTGATGTGGAAGGCTTTAGTGTAGTTGAAAAGGCTGATTCAGTTGATAAAATCACAATTTCAGCTACTGAGGCTAATGTTTTAAATGTATATTTAAATAGAGATCAATATACAGTAACTTTAAGAAGTAATTATCCTAATGGTGATTCTGAAGTAACTAAAACTTTTACTGTTTCTTACGGAGAAGAAAAAGAATTAGTTGATTCAGAATTTGAAATTGATGGCTACTATCTTGCTGGATATTCTTATACTCCAGATGGCGAAGTTGTTTATGATGCTCACTACATCGACAATAAAGCTTTAAATGGAGAAACAGTAGAAGTAGAAAAGGCAAAGGTTTCAACTAACAAGAATGTTTCTTTATATGCAGTATGGAATAAAGGCTATAGAGATATGTTCGGCGGCGATGATTACATCTTTGTTGCTGATGATGAAACAGTTTATTTATGTAGAGATGGCGTTTATTTTGTCGGTGAATATTTCAAAAATCAAAAAGAATTTATTTTCTATAACAATAACGAAAATTTAGAAGGTAAAATATTTGATGATGGAACATTCGCTTACTTAGAGACTGCAAGAGATGAATATTCAGCATCTTTATATAAGGTTGGTAAAGGATTAGACGATAATACAAAGATTTTCTTTGATTTATATAATGGTATAACTTATACAGTAGTTACTGATGGTGTTACATCATCTTCAAAAGGTACTTATACAATTGATGAAAATGATCGTTATATTGCGACATTTACTGAAGGTGATTTAGCAGGTAAGACATTAACTTTAATGCTTGGTAAGGTTACAAGCAATAATTCTAGAGTTGATGCATTCCAATTAAGAAATGATGAAGAAGCAGAATTAGGTATGCTTGTTAGAGGAGCAATCTATAATTCAAATCTAACCTATTATACAGGTGCATACCAAGTAATGTTATCAGGATTTGGTACATTATTAATGAATACTGGTGATGGTACTGCAACTTATTATTATACTTTAGATTCTGAAACTAAATTATTGACTATTTCTAATTCAAATGGTCAACAATTAATGACTGCAAAGCTTATAACAATTAATGGTCAAAATGCTTATATGCCATATGATGCAGCACTAGATAAGACATTTACTGCTCTAGATGGTTCAACATTAGTTTTAAATGGCTTAGGTGAGGCAGTATATACTAAAGACAACACAACAGTTTCTGGCTACTACACTGCAAAATCATCAGCATTTGGCGGTTATATAATTACATTTACTAAGAATGGTAAGAATTATACTTTCTTAACTAAGGTTGAAAAGGAAACAGTTATTGTTCCTTCAACTGAAGAGGGTGTAGAAGATAGCGAAAATACAGTTGATAAATATGTATTTACACCAAAGCTAGAAGGCTATGCTGAATATTATTATAAGGATGCAAATGGTACATTCTACGCACCATTAATCGTTATAAATGATGAAGAAGAAGGTAAGGCTAATGTATATGGTTATACATCAGCTAAGGTATATCAAAAGGTATATAGCGGAGAATATGTATATGATGAAGAAACTAAATTATATACATTTGTTAAGGAAGAATCATTTGAAAATGAAGCAGCAACAACTCCAATTGATTTATCTACAATTAAATCATTTGTATTTAATTTAGATTCAACATCTACTTCATATTCAGTTAACTACTGGCTTGAAACAACATTAACTGATGATACAACAACTGATAATACTGTTTTATATACATCAGAAAATGATGGAAAGATTACTCTTGTTGCAGGCTTAGCTATTTATTCTGGTAAGGGTATGCTTGTAACTGGTACATATAAGACAGCAACAAATGGTATTACTACTATTACATTAAGTAATGGTGCTATATATGTAATTTTAGATGAGACTGAACATACATTTAAGATGTTAGAGCATGCTCCATTTAACGCATATGTTGTTATTGAAGATGGTAAATCTAATCAAAAGCTTTATATAGCTTTAGATGGCTTAGGTAATGGTACATATACATATTATGAAAAAGAAAATGAAGAGGAAGTTAAAAAGACTATTGTAGGAAAGGTTAGTAAGACTGATAAGACTACAAAGCAAGGTTTAACTATTTATAAATTTGAAGCTACAGAAAAAACATTTGAATATATTATGATTCAAACAAAATCTGGAGCTTATGTATTCCCTAAAAATGAGACTTATGCTAATGAATATCAATCAAATGATGGTTTAATTGAAATTGATGGTTTTGGTTACTATGCTTCATATACAAACTCAAATGGTGAGGTTTATAGTGGTATTTATGCCTTTGCAGAAGAAAATGTAATGCAACTATTTACATCTGATGGTGAAACTTTCTATTTCGATATTAAGGCTAATAAGTCATTTACTGTTAGAGGTATGGAATATGGAACATATATTCTTCAAGATAATCAAGGTGTTCCAGGAATCTATATTACTCTTAATGGTTATGGAAAAGCTGAATTATTCACAACAAAAAAGAATGATTTAGGTGAAAGTGAAAGAGTTGTAATTGATTCAAATGCAGCTTATAGAGATGTCGATGGACTATACACTATAACTTATAAAGAGGCAGATGAACAAAAGGCTTATATCGGCTATTTAGATGTATATAAATATGAGGATACTTCTTATAACGTATTTATTATTGATCATAGTGAAGCAGTAAATATCTTTGTAAATTCAAAGGATTGGTCAATATTAAAATTAGATGCTAAAGGTAATGCATCTAAGACAAATTCTAAAGGTCAAACTGAAGAAGGTACATATAAATTAATTACTGAAAACTTATTATATTATGTAAATGATGAAAGCACTGATGCTAATATCTTTACATATAATGTAGAAAATAAGACTATTGTTGAAGCTAATTTCATCGCAAGAGGATATTATACTTCAGATTTAAAGTCACTATTATTCTCTCAATATGGCTTTGCAATCTTCAACAATGAAACAAGATATTATTATACAATTACTGAAAATGGTGATGTATTAATTTATCATCAAGATGCAACTGATGATAATGCTAATAAGTATGGATTTGTAGAAGATAATTTTGGTAAATTTGAAGATCAAAAGGAATATGATAGCAAGACATATTATATGAATGATGGTTATGCTATTAAATTCACAAGAGTAGAAGCAACTAAGAACTTATATCCAGTATTAGTTCAAACTGCTCAGTCTGCTGAAGAAGAAGATTTATATGCACCACTTGAATCATTAACATTCACACCTTCTGGTTCTGATACATTCAGTGTTTCAGGTAGTGTTGTAATTAATGAAAAGGCATATTCTTGTACAGTAACAAGAGAATTAAATGATGCTGACGAATATGAATTCTATGTAACTTTAGGTGCTTATAGATGGGATATAAAAGCAACATTTACAGGTAAGAATGAGGATGGCTCAACTAATTCAACATATGAAGTTACAAGAATGAGATATATCAATAGCTATAAGCCATATGCTTATATGGATAACCTATATTACATGTATATGTTCTATGGTTCTCAAGTATTAAGCTTATATAAAAATAACTTAGGTTTAATTAGTATTTGTAAGGAATTTGATTCTGAAGGTAAAGAAGTTGAAAATTATGCAATGGTTGAATTCTATGAAGGAACTAAGGCATTTGATTTAAATGGTGAATCTTTAGCGATTGAAAAGGTTGCTTATGAAAAACAAACAAATGGTTTATATCACATTGTTTTAAATTCTACTGATGGCTATAAATATCATTTATATTTCTTAATTCAAGCTCATCAACAATTTGGTCAATATGGATATAGATTATATGCTATTACAAGAGAAGAAACATTAACATTTGGTGAATATAAGGCAAATGTTGAAAGAATGCTAGTAACTGATACTTCATATGCACCTGGTACATTCTTCTCAGTAACATTATTTAAGAATGATGAGGAAATAACTAGAGATTTATTCTTTAAGAATAATGATGGCTTCTATGATTTTGTTTCAAGAACAAAGGATGATAATGAAGTGATTACATCAACAACTTATTATGTAATAAACTTCATTGAAGATGATACAGTTACAGAAGAGAATGTTGTTAAACCATATAAAGAATTATCAGTAGAAGTTAAGTCTGCAACAACTTATTATGATGCAGATGCTAAGAACTATGTTGATATGGTTGATAATAAGGCAGTTGTTATTTCTCTAAATGGAAGTAGATATTTAGTTAAGGAAACAACTTATGATGAGGCAACAGGAACTTATACATTAGTTATTTCTGAAAAGATGAAATATACATTAAAGATAGTTGAAGGTAAGGCTGTTTTTACATTAGTTGAAGAAGTTGAGGAGTAGTTATAATGAAGAGTATTAAAAGAACTTCTGGTATTGTTTTAGGAGCTTTAGCCACTTTATCATTATTCTCATTAGGAAGCACTAATGTAAAGGCTAGCACCAAGGAATACAAAAATACAGTAAATAATATTACTGATTTAAAAAACTTAATTGATAATAATATCACTAAATATTTCAATGACGATTTGGTATATGCTTTACCATCTCAAATTGAAAATGATGATCTTATTTCAGTTATCGTATCTTTAGATGAAAAATCATTATATGATGAATATAAGGATTCAAATTCTAAATTTTCTATGAGCGATTATGCTACATCAGCTACTGGTGTAGCTAAGGCTAATAGAATTAATAATGTTGTAAATAAAAACCTAAGCTTACTTGCTGAATCAAAAATCAAGTATAGTTTAGGTGAAACATACGATACATTACTTGCAGGCTTTGAGGTAGAAATTAAGGCTAAGGATTTTGATAGATTAGCTCAAATCTACCCAACAGCTAACTTAATATTAGGTGATGTATATGAAAAATGTGAAACTGAAGTAGTTACAAATGATGTTAATGTATACGAAACAGGTATATTTGATTCATCTTCTTGTGAATATCAAGGTGATGGTGTAGTTGTTGCAGTACTTGATACTGGTTTAGATTACACTCATACTGCTTTTTCACCTGATAATTTTATTACTTCAAAGGAAGCATTCACATTAGATTATGTTAAAACTAAAGTTGGATCTACAACAGCAGCTACTTTTACAAGTGGCTTAACTGGTGAAGATGTATACGTTAATAAAAAGGTTCCTTATGCATATGACTATGCAGATAAGGATGCTGACGTAGCTCCAATTAATTCAGAGCATGGTACTCACGTTGCTGGTATCATCGCTGGTAAAGATCAAACTATTACAGGTGTTGCACCTAATGCACAGCTTGCTATATTTAAGGTATTCTCAGATCATTCTGAGGGAGCTAAGCAAAGCTGGTTAATAGCAGCACTTGAAGACTGCGTTGTTATGGGTGTAGACGTAATTAATATGTCTTTAGGTTCATCTTGTGGTTTTACAAGAGAAGTAGATAAGGAAGCTATTAATGTTGTTTACGATAAGGTTAGAGAAGCTGGTATTGGCTTGATGTGTGCTGCATCAAATGATAATACAGCAACTCAAAGCTCAAAGAAAAATGGTAATAACTCATTAACATCAAATCCTGATTTTGGTACAGTTGGTTCTCCAGCAACTTATGATGGTGCACTTTCTGTAGCTTCAGTTGATGGTGTTAAGACAAGCTATTTAAGCGTAGCAAATCAAATTATTTATTTTACTGAAGCATCTACAAACTCTGCAGATGTAAAGAAGAGCTTCGTTGATGATATCTTAGCTACATTAGGTACAGGTGAGGAAGAACATGAATTTGATTATGTTCAAATCCCTGGTGTAGGTAGATCATCAGATTATCCAGAAGAAGATTCTTATTATGAAGGTAAAATTGTATTAGTAAAGCGTGGACAAACTACATTTGAAGATAAGGTAAGAGTTGCCTTAATTGAAAAGGGCGCTGCTGGTATCATTATTTATAATAATGTATCAGGTTCTATCTCAATGGCAGTTGGTGCTAATATCGGTGCTGTATGTTCATTATCACAAGATGATGGTGAATTCTTAATTTCTAAGATTGATAAAGAAACTAAGGTTGGTAAATTATCTATTAAGAAGAGCCAAGTAGCTGGTCCATTTATGTCAGATTTCTCATCTTGGGGTCCAACTTCTGATTTAAAGATTAAACCAGAAATTACAGCTCACGGTGGACAAATCTATTCAGCTATTCCTGGTCAAGGCTATGAAAGACTATCTGGTACATCAATGGCTTGTCCAAATATGGCTGGTGCTGCTGCTTTAATTTATCAATATGTTAAATATAGTGGCGTATTTGGAACCAATTTATCAGCAAATGAAGTAACTGATATTGCAAATCAATTAGTTATGTCTACTGCTGATATCGTTTATGATAAGAATGGTCTACCTTCAGCTGTTAGAAAGCAGGGTGCTGGTTTAGTTTCTATCGATAAATCAACAACTTCAGAAGCTTATATTTCAACTTATGATAAGAATGATAATAAGATGAATAAGGCTAAATTTGAGCTTGGTGATGACAAGAATAGAACAGGCGTATATGAGATGAAATTTGCTGTTAATAATTTAACATCAAAGGCTCAAACATATGATTTAAGTGTTATAGCATTAACTGAGGGTGTAAGTACAACTTATACATCTCATGGTGAAACTACAGTTACAAATCAAGCATATAAGCTTTCTGGTGCTAAGGTAGAAGTTGTTTCAGCAACTGGTGCTGAAGTAGCAGAAAATAGTATTACTGTTTCTCAAGGTTCAACTGCAACAATTTCAATTAAGGTTACATTATCTGATGAAGATAAGGCTTATTTAAATAAATCATTTGAAAATGGTATGTATGTTGAAGGCTTCATCTGCTTAACAGCTAAGGGTGAAACTAAGGTTAACTTAAATGTTCCATTCCTAGGATTCTATGGTGATTGGACAGAAGCTCCAATTTTCGATGAAGAATATTACGATACAAACGTTGATGAAATCAATGCTGGTATCGATGAAGAAGATAAGCTTATGGAAGATGCTTACGCTACAAGAGTAATTGGTGGCTTATATAGTGATTATATTTCTACATTAGGTACATATTATTTCGTACAAGATCCAAAGAATACTCAAATTGCTGCATCTAAGGATAAGATTGCTGTTTCAAATCAAAATATAGGTGAAAGTGGTTCAACTATTTCATCTATTAGATCTGTAAATGCTGGTCTACTTAGAAATGCTAAAAATGTTTATGTTCAAATAGTAGAAGAATCTACTGGTGAATTAGTTTATACTAAGTTAGTTACTAACCAACGTAAATCATCAGATAGTGGTTCAACTATTTATGCATCATCTATTGATATCGAATACGATATCATGAAAAATGAATTAAGAAATAATACTAGATATATTTGTAAACTTACAGCATTCATCGACTGGGAAGGCGAACAACATAATAAGAGAAATACATTTACTTTCCCATTCTATGTAGATTTTGAAGCTCCAATTGTTACTGATTGTGTATATAGAACAGAATATGATAGATCATCTCAAAAGACATCATTATATGCTGATTTGTATATTTATGATAACCACTATACAATGGGTGCTCAAATTGGTCAAATTACAAGAGCTCCAGAGGGTTCTCAATATACATTTACTATGAATAGCTTTGGTAAGTATGTTACTCCAGTATATTCTGAATATAATTCAACTTCAGTTGTAACAATTAATTTAACTGATTATATTGCTGATATAAAGAATTCTTGTGGAATTAAATATAATACTGATGGTTCATCAACAGTATTAGAAAACACAAATACATTTATTGTTAATGTTTATGACTATGCAATGAATTCTGCTACATATGAAATATCTCTTCCAGATGATATTAATTATATGTATTTTGAAGATGATGATATTAAGCTAAGTCCAAATGAAACTTTAGACTTAACTAAAGCCTTAAAGGTATATCCAGCTGATTCATGGATTCAAACATTAGATTTTGAATCAACAGATGATGAGATTATCACAGTTGTTAATAATGTTTTAGTTGCTAAAAAGAATGGAACAGGAACAATTACAGCTAAAGGCTATAATGCAGAGGGTGAATTAATAACTGCTACATTAAATGTTACAGTTTTAGCACCTGGTGATGAAGGATATGTAAATTATTCAGTTCCTGAAATTAGTAAATTTGAAATTACAGGCTATGAAACAGTTAAAGCATATTATGCTGTAAATAGCTCAGATAGAGAAATTGGTGTTACAGGTGGAAAATATGATTTTGGTGATACAATCACTTTATCAATGTTCCCATCAGAAACAGTTAAGATTGAATATGTATTAGATTCGTATTTCCCTAACTTAACTGATGTTCAATTTAAGACATCAAACTCAAAAATTGCAACAGTTACAGAAGATGGTACTATTACTGCTCAGGTAAAAGGTAATACTACTGTAATGGCAAACGTATTATTCGATGGTAAGACTACCCTATATTCTGCAAAGATTACAATTAAGGTAAAAGAACCATTTGATATAATGTCAATCTATCTACAATCATATAAGGGTTTAGGTGGAACAGTTACTATACCTGGTGATAGAGGAATTACAACTATTAATCAATATGCATTCTCTAATTATGAATATGTTGATAAGGATTTAGAGGCTGGCGATGTAATAGATGAGGAAGATCCATATTACATTAAGCAGATGTATATTGGTGAAGATACAATCACAAAGGTTATTATTCCTGAAGGTGTAACAACTATTAACCAATACGCATTCGCTAATTTAACAGCGTTAGAAGAGGTCGTATTACCATCTACATTAACTAGAATTGGTGTAGGTGCTTTCTATAACTGTACAGCTTTAAAGAAGATTAATTTAGAAAATGTTAAGTTCATCAATGAAAAAGCATTTGCTAATTGTCCATTAGAGGAATTAAATTTTGCATCTACTGTATCAATTGGTACATATGCATTCCAAAATTGTAAGCTTGCAAGTGTTGTTTTACCAGCATGTGCACAAAGCTTATCTGAAGGTGCATTTGCTGATAATGAATTATTAACAAGTGTACAATTTAAAGCTAAGAAGATGAAGATTGCAACAAACGTATTTGGCAATTGTAAGAGATTAGCTTCAGTTAATATTAACGCATCTGTTATTCCATCTGGCGTATTTGCTGGATGCACAGAATTAACTGATGTTACATTTGGTGCAGATGTTGCAGTTATCGGTGAGGGAGCATTTAGTAATACTAATGTTTCAGCATTTAAGGTAAGTCCTAAGAATCCATATTTAACATTAGAAGCAGATGGTGCTTTAGTATTAAAGGATAATGAATTAATTTTATCAGCTCCAAATTATGTTGGTGCTTCAAATACTATTACATCTACAGCAACTAAGATTGGTAATGGTGCATTTACTGGTAATAAGAAGGTATTTACTTTAGTATTACCTAATGTTACAGAAATTGGTGATTATGCATTCTATAGCTGTACAAATTTAAGAACTGTAGAAATGCCTAATGTTGAAGTTGTTGGTAAATATGCATTTGCTAATACAAAGCTTACTACAATCGGTAATTTAGAGCATTTAACAGAAGTTGGAGAGTATGCTTTCTGTTATACATCATTAGAAGATTTAAGTATTAAAGATGGTGTTAAGATTGGTAATAGAGCATTTGCCTTAAATACATCATTAAAGACTATTACAATTGGTAATAATGTTGAAATTGGTGAATACGCATTCTACTGTCCGGTTACAAATTATACATATGAGAACACTGAATCATTAAGCCATTATGAACTATATAATTACGACGTATTAGATGAAAATGGTGACGTAGTTAAGACTTATACTTGTTATAGATATAAGATGGTTGATGGTGCTAATTCAGCGTTAGAAGGATTAGTTTTAGGAAATAACGTAAAAGTAGGTGCTAACGCATTTAATGGTAATGTTAAGCTTGCTAATGTTACATTAGGTGAAAATGCTGTTATTGGAAGCCAAGCATTCTATAGCTGTTCTTCATTAAATAGCATCGATTTATCAAATGCTAAATCAATTGGTGATTATGCATTCTCAGGTGCTAGAGTAAGAGATATTCGTGCTTTAGATAGCTCATTAAGCTATGCCTTAGATTACTATTATGAAAACTCAAAAGAAAAGTATACAGGCTATATTTATAGCTGCTTTGGACCACAATTTACTTCAGTTGATTTAACAAATGTTGAAAGTGTTGGTAAGGGTGTATTTGCAGGTAATAATGCACTTACAACTGTTACATTATCAGCTACTATGACTGAAATTGGTTCTCAAATGTTTGCTAACTGTAATAATCTTGTAACTATTACATTAAATGAAAACATTAAGAAAATCGGTGATCAAGCATTCTATCTAAGTGGAATTAAGAATATCGATTTAACTAATGTTGAATTTATTGGTGAGAATGCATTTGCTGGTACTAAGCTAGAAGCTATTGAATTTGGAACTGATGTTGTAATTGATAATTCTGCATTTAGCGATTGTGCTAAGCTAGTTACAGTTGATGGTTCTGAATATATTGCTATGCTTGGTGATTATGCATTCTATAAAACAAGCTTAACTTCAATTTTATTAGATAATTGTTCACATATTGGTACAAAGGCATTTGCTAATTCTACATTAGAAAAAGTAGTATTTGGAGAAGCTTTAGTATCATTAGGTGAAAACCCATTTGCTTATTGTCCAATTGAAACATTTGGATTAGAAAAAGAAGTAATATTTAATGGTACAGTAGTAGATGTTGAATACGAAAATGATTATAAGCTAAATGATTATGTATTTGTATCAAGTGGTGTTTTATATAGAGTTGTTAATAATGGATATGAGCTAGTAAGCTATCCAACTAATAGTAGTTTTTATGACTATGAGGTTTTAGATAATACTGTTAGAATTTCAGATTATGCTTTTGCTGCATCTGGTATTGAAAATGTAGTATTATCCCAAAACCTAGCAGCAATTGGTGCAGGTGCTTTCTATGAATGTGATTATTTATTAACAGTTACATTTAAGAGCTACAATGCTCCACTTTTAGAAGAAGAATATGATGCAAGCTATGCTACACCTGATTCTTTACCTTTAAGTGGTAACATTGGTTCATACACTGGCTTAGGTATTTCTAAATATTATATGTGGAATGCTGCAAGCGATATGACTAATTTCTATTATGGAAACAATTTCGCTGGCTATATTGGTAAACTACCATATAAATTTATAATGGTTAAGCCTGTTAATGGTAAGAATTATGATTCATTCATTTTCTCACAATATTTTGGTACAGCTATTAATGGTAGCACTGCTCCAACAAGTGAAACACTAAATGTAATTTCATTAATTAATAAATTACCAAATACTATTACTTTAGATAATGAAGCTTTAGTAAAGGCAGTAAGACAAGCTTACGATAATATCGCTTTATTAGATCAAAAATCATTAGTTAATAACCTTGAAACATTAGAAAAGGCTGAATCAACTATTGAATACTTAAAGAGTCAACAAACTCCAGCTCCACAACCAGTTGAGCCTGAGGTTCCAGCTGAAAATGGTTTTGCTAAGTTCATGAAGAATAATTGGGTTGGTCTAGTTATCGCATTAATTATTTTATTAGCAGCAATTACTGTTGTTGTAATATTGTTATATAAACTTAAAGCTTATAAGGGTGAAGCTTCTGAAAAAGAAAAAGAAAAATTAGAAGAAAAGAAGCCTAAAGAAAAGTTTGAAGTAAAAGAAAATAGTGAATTAGATGCTGAGGAAGATGATAAATAATGAATAAAAGTATTATAAGAAGAATAAGTTTATTTGTGATATTTGGCTTGTTTATCATTCTTCTTGCAAGCTGTACAAGTAAAACAAAGATTCAAGAAGCTAAAAATAGCGGAAAGGTAATTAAGATTACCTATGATGCTAACGGCGGAACATACCTTAATAGAGAAGGTATAACACTAATTGATATGTTTAATCCTAACGATTATCAAGCTGATAATCAAGGGACTAAGCATATCAAGCTTCTTAGTCCAACTGATCCAAAAAGACCTACTGGTGGTAGTGAAGGAGTTTATATTACTAAAACTAATAGTTTCTTAGTTGGTTGGTATAAAAATAAAACTGCTAAAACTAATGCTAGTGGTAATGTAGTTAACGCAGAAGGACAAGAGCTAGAATTAGTAAATAATGAATATTATTTAAAAAATGATAAGACAGTAAAATCTGAACCTTTATATGAATATTCTGGTCATTGGGATTTTGAAAATGACACAGTTGACTATAAGAGCGATATGAAGGAATATGAAATGACTTTATATGCTGTTTGGTCAGAATATTTCACTTTTGATTATTATTATGACAATGAAGGAAGTTGGGAAAAATATGATTCAACATCTTTCGATTATATGACTACTAATCAAGAGGGTTCGTCAACATATGATAAGGATACTATTTGGGTACCAAGATATGTAGAAGGAACTATGGTTTATACTCATAAATACCATAATAATTCAACATATACTTTCCCATCACTTGAAGGTAAGACATTTAAGAAGGCTTATACTGATAGTAGTAAGACAACTGAAATTACAGATTCATTTGAACATCAAGGCTATATTGATTATGAAACTGGTAAGTCAGTTAATCCAAATCAAAAGGTTTATGTATCTTTTGAAAATGGTGTAACTTATTACATTAGTAGCGCTGATCAATTAATTAATAATCCAGATTTAAATGGTAATTATGTTATTCAAAATGATCTTGATTTTGAAGGTAAGGAATGGCCTAAGTTATTCTCTAAGGGTACATTTAATGGAAAGATTTCATCAGCAAATGGTGAAGTTGTAAAAATTAAAAATGTTAATGTTACTCATAATGAGGAAAAAACAGTTAAATTTGCTGGTATCTTTGGTCAATTATCTAATGAGGCTGTAATTGAAAATATCAATTTTGAAAATGCTACATTAGATTTACAATCAATAGGTAATAGAAATATGAATTCAGCATTTGGTCTATTTGCTGGTAAGATTGACGATAATGCTACTTTAACAAATGTTAGCTTAACAGGTAGTATTTTAATTGGAAATATTGCTCCTGAATCATCTACTGAAATTAACTTAGTGGCAACAGGAAATACCGAAGGTATTACTGTAGGAACTATCCATTTAACAGTTTATGGTATTTACAGGGAAGATCGAGCAAAATATAAGTTTACGATTGACCCTGAAAATGTTATAATAAACGACAGTGTGATTGTCTTAACTTTAACTTCAACAAGTAGTTCATATTTTGACAATGAAAAATACGAAATTCAATAATAGGGGGATTAAAAATGAAAAGAAGAAGATTTTTATCTAGAACACTTAGTGCTATCTTCGTTGGTGCAACAGCTTTAACATTAGCTTCTTGCGGTGGAGATAATACTAGTAAGAAGGATAGTATAGTTCTAATGTCTGATGATGTTAGTGGATTATATAATCCATTCTATGCTACCTCAGGAGCAGACCAAGAAGTAACTGGTATGACTCAAATTGGTATGTTAACTACAGATAGAAAAGGTCAAACAGCTTGTGGCGATGACCTACCTACTGTTGTAAAGGCATATAAGCAAGAACTAGTTGATGACGACTCAGTTTATACATTTGTACTTAAGAACAATCTTAAGTTCTCTGATGGCGTCGCATTAACAATGAACGATGTATTATTTAATATGTATGAATACTTAGATCCAGTTTATACTGGTTCATCAACTATGTATTCAATTAAGATTAAGGGTTTAACTCAATATAGAACTCAAAAGGATTATTCTGGTTCTACATCACAAGCTGAAGATGCTATCTCATTACAAGCAACAGCTTTAGCACAATCAAGAATTGAAGAATTAATCTATGTATTTGAAGATAATGGTCTAGTTGAGGGAACTCAAAACAGCTATTCATTAAATGAAGCTGGTATGAAGGCTGCAATCAATAACTGGGAAGTTAATGAAGGCTATAAGGCAGCAGTAGCTACTCAAGAAGAACAAAAAACATTCACTGCAGCTGATTATAGAAAAAAATTAACTGAAGATTATGAACTTGCCTTATCTACATTTAAGGATGAGTTAAAGTCAGATTACTTAGCTGCTAAGGAAGCTTATGATTTAACTACTGATCCTTATAAGAAATGGGCTAATGAATTACAAAATGATGTTTTCAAATTCTTCTTATTTGAAGGATATATCACTCCAGTTTATAAGGAAGTTCAAGGCAAGAAGGATAAAACTGAAATTACTAAGTTTGAAAATACTGATATTGTAAATACTTATTCTACTGAAGAAGCAGCTATTAATAGAGTATATTCAGACTATGTAAAGACTCAATTAAATAATGTTTTATCTTATTGGGGAACAGCAGGTACATTAACTACAATTTTTACTGGCGCTGCAAGAGATGTTATCATCCATAACAACGTTTCAGGTGATAGTGGTCTAACATATAAGAATATTTCAGGTATCGTATCTTTAGGTCATACAACAGATACTCAATCAGTAGAAATTAATGGTGTAAAGTACAATGTATGTCATGATCATAATACTGATGGTTCAGTAAAGGATGCTACAACTTATGATGTATTACAAATCACTTTAGATGGTCAAGATCCAAAGGCTATTTATAACTTCGGATTTACTGTAGCACCTGCTCATTATTACACAGCTGATGCTTCTCATCCAAATGGAAGAGAAATTGATATTGTAAATAATAAGTTTGGCGTTGAATATGCTTCAAGTGATTTCCAAAGCAAGGTAATTCAATCTCAACAACATGTTGAAGTACCTGTTGGTGCTGGTGCATATCAAGCTACTGATGAAAATAATAATGATAATCCTGCTGGTGAAAACTTCGTAAGAAGCAATGTTATCTACTATAAAGCAAATCCTAATTTCATGTTCCCAGTAAAAACTGAAAAATTAAGATTCCAAATTATTTCTAGTGCTAACGCTATCGACAAATTAGCTTCAGGAGAAGTAGATTTCGTTACTCCTCAATTCACTAAGGCTAATGCTGAAAGATTAACAAGCTTAAGCGCACAAGGAATTAAGAAATTAGATACATGGCAATTAGGTTATGGTTATATCGGTATTAATGCTGGTAAGGTAGCTAATGTTAATATTAGAAAGGCTATTATGTCTGCAATGCAAACATCATTAGCATTAGAATATTATGAAGCTGGTACTTGTAAGAATATTGATTGGCCTATGTCAACAGTAAGCTGGGCATATCCTTATGAGGATGATGGTAAGACATCAAAGTCTAATGGTAAGGATTATACTCAATGGACTGGCTTAGAAGCAGCTAAGTCAAAGATTAGAAAGTATATGACTGCAGCAGGTGTATCTAGCGGTGATGCAAGCTTAAAGATTAAGTTTACAATTGCTGGTGCTTCAATTACTGAACACCCTACATATACAGTATTTAAGCAAGCAGCTGAAATTTTAAATGAATTAGGTTGGAATGTAGAAGTTAAGGCTGATTCACAAGCATTAACTAAGCTAGCAACAGGTTCATTAGAAGTTTGGGCAGCAGCTTGGGGTTCAACAATTGATCCTGATATGTATCAAGTTTATCACAAGAATTCAAGTGCAACTTCAGTTTATGCTTGGGGTTATCGTGAAATCTTAAATAATCAATCTAAGTATAAAGAAGAAAATAGAATCATATCTGAATTATCTGCAATTATTGATGATGCAAGAGAAATCACAGATCAAGCAAGCAGAAAAGCATTATATGAAGAAGCTATGGGCTATGTTTTAGATTTAGCTGTAGAATTACCTGTTTACCAAAGAAAGACTCTTTATGCGTATAATTCAAAGGCTATTACAGGTTTAACTGATGATGTTAACCCATATACATCACCACTTGAACAAATTTGGAATATCGAATTAGTAAAATAGTTTAAATTATATTCATAGGGTGTGATTAAAAATGTTTAAGTATATTGTTAAAAGAATATTAATATCCATATTAATACTTCTTGGCGTATCATTTTTGTTATACGCCCTTCTACGTTGTATGCCAACAGATTTCGTTGAGCAGAAGATATTAAATTTATATCAAGCAGGTGCTACTACATCTGATGAGTTCATTCAACAGATGTATAAGACATATGGTCTTGATGGTGGTATAGTTGATGGTTACTTTAAGTGGCTTGGAAGTGCATTCAGACTAGATTTTGGTAAATCATTTATTAACCAACGTGAGGTTCTTACAGAAATTTTTGATAAGGATAGAATGGGTACATCATTCTTTGTTGCCGCAATTGCGACTATATTTGAATTCTTAATTGCAATTCCACTTGGAATTACAGCAGCAACTCATCAATATTCTATTAGAGATTATGTAATTACTGTATTAGTTTTAATTGGTATTTCTCTACCATCATTCTTCTTTGGACAACTATTAAAGGATATATTTGCCAATAAATTAGGCTGGTTCCCAGTGTCCGGTATGAAGGATGCTAGTATCGATTATAAAAATGGATGGGAAGCTATGGGTGACTATGTAAGACATATGTTCCTTCCAATTTTAACAGTAGTTATCCTATCTATAGGTGCTAGAATGAGAATGACTAGAACAAATATGTTAGAAGTATTAGGTTCAGATTATATTAGAACAGCAAGGGCTAAAGGTTTAAGTGAAACAAAAGTTATCTATAAGCATGCTTTTAGAAATACTATGATTCCACTTGTAACTAGCCTTGCTGGCTTGATACCTTCCCTTTTCTCAGGTGCGATGATTACAGAAACTGTATTTGACCTTGAAGGTATAGGTAAATATGCGCTTAATGCTATGACACAAGGTGATATACCTGTCATCATGACTTATAATATGTTTTTAGCAGCGCTATCTGTTTTAGGTATTTTACTTGCAGATTTAATGTATGCCGTGGTAGACCCACGTGTAAAGTTAGCGTAAGGAGGTCAACATGGAAGAAAATAAAGTTGTTGAAGAAGTTGTTCAAGAAACTGCTACTGTTGAAACTCCAGCTACACAAGAAGAATTTGATGATAAGCCATTAGATAAAAATATAAAGCTTATGTCACCAGGAAGAATGTTAGCTAGAAGATTCTTTAGATCTAAACTATCAATTACTGGTATCGTAATGCTTGGCTTATTATTTATATTCTGTTGGTTTGGACCACTTTTATTTAATCAGTGGGGAGAAACAGAAACAGATAGAACTGGTAATGTTACATATACTGAATATGTAGTAGAAGTTGATGGAGTTGAGTTTTCTCAATTCATTGAAACAAATAATGGTATTAATGCTTTAGCAGAACCTAGTGCTAACCACATTTTAGGTACTGATGAGCAAGGCATGGATATTTTTACAAGATTAATGTATGGTGGACGTCTATCTTTAATGATAAGCTTCCTAGCCGTTTTCTTAACTTCGGCATTAGGTATTATCATGGGAGGTATAGCGGGCTATTATGGAGGTGTCGTCGATAACGTCATAATGCGTATATGCGACGTATTGATGTGTCTTCCTACCCTACCTTTAATGTTAATCATTGGTACCGTACTTGATTCAAATGGTGTACCATCAGAATATTATATTTATTTACTGATGGGCTTATTATCACTATTCTCATGGACAGGTATGGCAAGACTCGTAAGAGGTCAAATTTTATCATTAAGAGAACAAGAATATATGGTAGCTGCAGAAGCTATGGGCTACTCTACTCCAAGAAAGATTTTCAAACATTTAATTCCAAATGTTTTACCTCAGATTTTAGTTTCTATGACTTTATCTTTAGGTAGTATGATTCTTTATGAATCTACATTATCTTACTTAAATTTAGGTGTAAGAGTTCCATATGCATCATGGGGTACTATGGTTCAAATTATTTCAAGTAGACCAGATATTCTACAAAACAATTTCAATGTTTGGGGACCTTCTGGTATCTGTATTATTATTGCTGTATTAGGCTTTAACTTTATTGGTGATGGCTTAAGAGATGCTTTAGATCCAAAGCAACGTAGGTGACGATGATGGAAAAAGATGTTAAATTACAAAAAAAGGAAGATAAACACTATCTTACCGGTAAAGAAATAAGAGCAATCGCCAAAGCCAATCATAAACAAATGAAGGAGCTTGAAAAAGCTAAAAATAAAAATGTAAGAGAAGAAGATTTTACTTCTGAAATGAAAGATCCAAATAATATTTTGGAAATTGAAGACCTACATTCTTATTTCTTCACTGACCAAGGTGTAGTTAAAGCTGTTAACGGCGTTACATTTTCAATTCCTCTAAATTCAACTATTGGTGTAGTTGGTGAATCTGGCTGTGGTAAGAGTGTAACAGCTATGTCTGTTATGAGATTATTACAGGCACCATTTGGCCAAATAGTTTCAGGTTCAATTAGATTTAAGGCTAATGACTTTAAAAAGGATGAAAATGGTAAATTTATTCCTGTTTATGTTCGCGATGAAAATGGCGAGATAGTTCAAGAAGAAGTTGTAGATAAAAAAGGAAATAAGACTTTAGTTAATAAAGTTTTAAAGGATGAAAAAGGCTTTACTCAATATGAAAGAGAAGAAAGAGTATACGATATAGCTAAGATGCCTATTAAGGAAATGTATAGACTTAGAGGTAGACAGCTATCTATGGTATTCCAGGAGCCTATGACTTCCTTAAATCCAGTATTTACTATTGGTAACCAGCTAGATGAGGTTTCTTTACTTCATATTCCTGGTTGTACAAAGGCTCTAGCAAAATCACGTTCACTTGAAATGCTAGATATGGTTGGTATTGCGATGCCAGAGCGTGTTTATAATGCCTTCCCACATGAATTATCAGGTGGTATGAGACAACGTGTTATGATAGCTATGGCACTTGCTGCTGAACCAAGACTAATCATAGCTGATGAGCCTACAACTGCCCTAGATGTTACAATTCAAGCCCAAATTCTTGATTTGTTCAATCAATTAAAGGCAAAAATCAATGGTTCAATTTTATTAATAACTCACGATTTAGGTGTAATTGCTGAAATGGCAGATTATGTAATTGTTATGTATGCAGGTCGTGTTATCGAACAAGGTACTGTATATGAAATATATTCAGACCCAAGACACCCATATACACAAGGATTACAAAAATCAAAACCTACTATGAATTCACCTAAGGCTGAATTATTTAATATTCCTGGTAATGTACCTAACCCTATCAATATGCCAAATTATTGCTACTTTAAGGAAAGATGCTCTAAGTGCATAAAGAAGTGTAATGGTGATTATCCAGGTATGGTTCAAGTAAGTCCTACTCATTTTGTAGCTTGCCATTTATATTCTGATGAAGAGGTGAAAAAATGAATAATGAAGAATTAAATATAGATTTTTCTACCTTTGATGATGAAGCACAAAAAGCTAAAGAAGAAGCTTTAAAGCAAGCTAAGTATGAAGCGGATAAAGAACTTCCACCTGATCCAAACGCAATCTTAGAAGTAAGACATTTGAAAAAATATTTTACTTTAAAGAAAACTATGTTTGGTAAGGTATTATCAGAATTAAAGGCTGTAGATGATGTTTCATTTAAGGTATATCCTGGAGAGACACTTGGTATAGTTGGTGAATCTGGTTGTGGTAAGACTACAATGGGTCGTACAATTTTAAAATTATATGAACCAACTAGTGGTCAGGTATTCTTTGAAGGAAAGGATATCGCTAAATATAAACCACGGGAAATGAGAAAATTAAGAACAGACATGCAAATAATTTTCCAAGATCCTTATTCATCACTACCTCCAAGACAAACTGTTGGTTCATTACTTGCTGAACCTGTAAAGGTTCACAATGTTGTACCAAAGGAAGAAACAAAGGATTATGTATTAAAGCTAATGGATCAATGTGGTCTTCGTGATTATTATTATGAAAGATATCCACATGAGTTCTCTGGTGGTCAAAGACAACGTATTTGTATCGCAAGAGCTCTATCTGTAAATCCTAAGTTTGTTGTATGTGATGAGCCAGTATCAGCACTTGACGTATCAATTCAGGCACAAATCATTAACCTTTTGAAGAAATTACAAAAGGAACGTGGTTTAACATATTTATTTATTTCTCACGATTTATCAGTTGTTAAACACATTTCTGATAAGATTTGTGTAATGTATTTAGGTAATATGGTTGAATATGGAACAAATGAATCAATATTTGCTCATCCACTTCATCCATATACAGAGTCATTATTCTCTGCAGCACCTAATCCAAATCCAAATGAAAAATCAAAAAGAATTATATTAAAGGGTGATATTCCTTCACCTGCAAATCCACCTAAGGGCTGTAAGTTCTGTACTAGATGCCCTAAATGTATGGAAATATGTAAGCATATAGCACCTGAATATAAAGAAATTGAAGAAGGACATATAGTTGCATGTCACTTATATGATGAAAAATAATTATGAGTAAGAAGAAAGATAAAGAAAAAGTTATATATTATGATGACGGCTCTACAATATCTGATATGTCAGGTGTTCAAGGAGCTAAGAAAAAGGATAAATATTATAGAACAAATTATCAGTCTACATGGAAGGATAAAGCTAAGACGTTTTTTAATGCCATGAAGATGATGATTATTCCTTGTGTAATAGCATTACTTGTTTTATCTATCTTATTTATGGTATTTTCATTACTTGCTAAATAAGCCATCGTTTGATGGCTTTTTATTTTTTTTATTAAAAATTACGCTTTTCCTATTGACATAGTAGGAATTGATATGTATAATATGTGTAATCCTAGGGAAATACTAGGAATAGATGGTGGTGATATAATGGCTATAATGGATGGTCGATGTATGGAGTTCTCTTTTAATCAATAAAAAACAAAAAAAATATTAATTAGGAGAGAAAGAAAAAATGAGTAAATATAAATTTGAAACATTACAATTACATGTAGGACAGGAAAATCCAGATCCAGCAACAGGAGCAAGAGCAGTACCAATTTATTTAACATCATCATATGTATTTAATAATTCAAAGCATGCAGAAGATAGATTCGGACTTAGAGATGCAGGAAATATATATGGAAGATTAACAAATCCAACTCAAGATGTTTTTGAGCAAAGAATCGCAGCACTTGAAGGTGGTGTAGCAGCACTAGCAGTTGCATCAGGTGCAGCAGCAATAACATATTCAATTTTAGCCTTAGCAAAGGCAGGTGATCATGTTGTTGCAGCTAATAATGTATATGGTGGTACATATAACTTATTAGAACATACATTAAAAGCTTATGGAATTACAACAACATTTGTTGATCCAAGTGATATTAATAATTTTTCTAAAGCAATTAAAGATAATACTAAATTAGTATTTATTGAAACACTTGGCAATCCAAATAGTGATGTAATCGATATTGAAGAAATATCTAAAGTAGCACATAAAAATAATATTCCACTTGTTATAGATAATACATTTGGAAGCCCATATTTAATTAGACCAATTGAATTTGGAGCAGATGTAGTAGTACATTCTGCAACTAAGTTTATCGTAGGTCATGGTACAGCCTTAGGTGGTGTAATCATTGATTCTGGTAAATTTGATTGGGAAAAGAGTGGAAAATTCCCTCAATTTGTAGAACCAAATGCTTCATACCATGGTGTATCATTTACTAAGGCCGTTGGTGCTGCAGCATTTGTAGTATATATTAGAGCAATACTTTTAAGAGATACAGGAGCTTCAATTTCACCAGTTAATGCGTTTATAGCATTACAAGGCTTAGAAACTCTATCTTTAAGAGTAGAGCGTCATAGCTATAATGCAGCTAAGGTTGTTGAATATCTAGCAAATAATAAAAAGGTATCAAAGGTTAACCACCCACTGGTATCAAAAGATATTAGACAACAACAATTATATAAAAAGTATTTTCCAAATGGTGGAGGCTCAATTTTTACATTTGAAATTAATGGTGATGAAAATACCGCAAAAAAATTTATCGATAATTTAAAGATTTTCTCACTTTTAGCAAATGTAGCCGATGTAAAATCACTTGCTATACACCCAGCATCAACAACTCATTCAGAAATGACTGATGAAGAATTGAAGGCTGTAGGAATTTATAAGAATACAATTAGATTATCTATAGGTACTGAACATATAGATGATATTATTGAAGATTTAGAAAATGCATTTAATGCGATTTGAATAAATTATTGAAAAGTAGTAAAATAAACCTAGTTTGTTACTAGGAATGGAGTGAATTATATGATTTCAACAAAAGGCAGATATGCTTTAAGGCTTATGGTTGATATCGCAACATATTCAAATGGAAATGTTGTATCATTAAAAGATATATCTAAAAGAGAAGAAATATCTATGAAATATTTAGAACAGGTTGTATCGCTTTTGACTAGAGGAGGATTACTCCTTAGTGTAAGAGGGAACAACGGGGGCTATCTATTAGCCAAAGACCCAAAGGACTATAGGGTCGGCGATATATTAAGAGTGGCAGAAGGCTCCCTTGCTCCAATAAATTGCTTACAATGTGAACCTAATATTTGTTCTAGAGCTTCAACTTGCTCTACCTTAGATTTTTGGAAGGGCTACTATAAAGTCATAACTGACTATGTTGATGGCATAACTTTAGAAGAATTAAAAAATCAAGAATTAGAAAGATTAGGGTACGATTATAATATATAAGAGAGGTTTTTAAAATGAGTAAAATATATAAATCAATAACTGACTTAGTTGGACATACTCCACTAGTTGAATTAGTAAATTATAATGCAAAAAATGAACTTGGAGCTACAATTATAGCTAAAATTGAAGGATTAAATCCTGCAGGATCTGTAAAGGATAGAATCGCAAAATCAATTATTGAAGATTATGAAGCAAAAGGCTTATTAAAAAAAGGTTCAACAATCATTGAACCTACATCTGGTAATACTGGTATTGGTCTTGCTGCTATATCTGCAGCTCGTGGCTATAAGCTAATTATTACTCTTCCTGAGACAATGTCAGTTGAAAGAAGAAACTTAATTAAAGCATATGGTGCAGAGCTAGTACTTACTGATGGTACTAAGGGTATGAAAGGAGCTATAGCTAAGGCAGAAGAATTACATGCGCAAATTCCTGGTTCAGTAATTGCAGGTCAATTTGTTAACCCAGCTAATCCTAAAGCTCATAGAGAAAATACAGGACCAGAGATTTGGGAAGATACAGATGGTAATGTAGATATTTTTGTAGCAGGTATCGGTACAGGTGGTACAATTAGTGGTGTTGGTGAATTTTTAAAGAGTAAAAATCCAAACATTAAGATTGTAGCAGTAGAACCTGAAACTTCACCAGTACTTTCAAAAGGAGTAGCCGGCCCACATAAAATTCAAGGTATTGGTGCAGGCTTCATACCAGATACATTAAATACAAAGATTTATGATGAAATCATTGCAGTTCCAAATGAAGAAGCATTTAAGACTGGTGCTGAGGTTGTTAGAACCGATGGTGTATTTGTTGGTATTTCATCAGGTGCAGCACTTTATGCAGCAACACTTGTTGCAAAGCGTCCAGAAAATAAAGGAAAGAAGATTGTAGTATTATTACCAGATAATGGTGATAGATACTTATCAACTCCATTATTTAACAATTAATAAAATAAGAGCCTTAGGGCTCTTTTTAATTATATTGAAGAATTGCTATAAATATATTATAATTAATTTAGATAACTAAAAAGTTATCAAAAGATTATTTTGCACATTAGGAGATAAGTATATGAATAATAGATTTGACCTTTTTGAAAATGTTAAATTAAATAATGAGCAAAAAGAATATTTTAAATATGTTGATATGACAAATGAGATAATAGTTCAATTGATTAATAGAAGACTGGAACTAGGTATTACGCAACGTCAACTTGCCACAAAGTCAGAAATTAAACAACCTATGATAGCAAGAATAGAAAAATTTGAATCAATTCCAAGAATAGATACAGTAGTTAAACTAGCTGATGCTTTAGGTTTAAAAATAACAATATCTTCTAAATAGAAAATATAACGAAAAATAAAAGGTTGTCGTGTGACAACCTTTTTAAATTATTCAACTTCACAAGCGTTCTTTAAGAATGCAATATAAGCTAGGTAAGCTTCATATACATCTACTTTAGAAACAATTTCAAATGGAGCGTGCATTGATAGAACAGATATACCAGCATCGATAACATACATATCCTTATTACCTAAGATATAAGCGATTGTTCCGCCTCCACCAACATCAACCTTACCTAATTCAGCTGTTTGAAAATAAACGTTATTATCATCCATAATCTTTCTAATTTGAGCGATAAATTTAGGATCAGCATCATTACAGCCTGATTTTCCTCTAGCACCAGTATATTTATTAAATACGATACCTCTACCTAAGTAAGCAGCGTTATTATCTTCAAATACACCCTTATATGATGGATCTAGACCTGCAGATACATCAGATGATAACATTCTTGATTTTGATAATGCTCTTTTTAATTTTAATTCTGAATAATCAGAAGTTAAATTAATTAATTCAGCTAATACATTTTCAAACCACTTAGATTGAGCACCTGTTGCACCGATAGAACCAACCTCTTCCTTATCACATAAGAAAGCACAAGTAGTATATCTAGCTTTACCTAAATCTAATTGAGCTCTTAAAGAAGTATAAGCACAAACCTTATCGTCATGACCATAGCCTAATACCATTGATCTATCGAATCCTAAATCACGAGCCTTACCAGCTGGAACAACCTCTATTTCAGCAGATACGAAATCTTCCTCTTCAATATTGTAGAATTCTAATAATAGCTTTAATACGTTTGCCTTAACAGCTTTCTTTTCTTCATCATTAAAGAATAGAGAACCACAAATTAAATCTAGAGCTTCACCTTCTATAACCTTATTACCAGGCTTAGAATTCTTTTCAGCTGCAAGATGTGGTAATAAATCTGAAATACAGAATACTGGATCATTTTCATTATCACCGATATTAACTGTAATCTTTTCACCATTTTTCTTATAAACAACACCAATTAAAGCAAGAGGTCTTGCAACCCATTGATATTTAACGATACCACCATAGTAGTGAGTATCTAAATAAGCTAGGTTAGTTGATTCATAAAGTGGATTTTGTTTTAAATCTAATCTTGGTGAATCAATGTGTGCACCTAAAATATTGATACCTTTTTCAATTGGCTCATCACCAATAATAAATGTTGCGATATTCTTACCTCTATTTGTAGCGTAAACCTTATCACCAGGATTTAATTTTGTAAATTCCTTAATATCCTTAAAGCCATATTTTTTAGCTAAGGCAACAGAATTATCTACAAATAATCTTTCAGTTTTTGAATTAGATAAGAATTCCATATATTCATCATTGAACTTGAATAATTCTTTAGAATCTTTTTCATATTTTTTCCATGCGTTTTTTGAATACATTTTTATTATCCTCCCTTTATACGCACTTATTATACCAAAATGTAAATGTTTTTTCTACTTATATTATAGCTATAAATTTGTTGATATTTAAAGACAATTCTAGTATAATTCTTTTGGTGGAAAATAGATGAATAATACATTAGAAAGATTACAAAAGGTTATGGCCGCTTGCGGTGTAGCCTCTAGAAGAAAATGTGAAGAAATTATCCTTGAAAAAAGAGTTAAGGTTAATGGTGTTATCGTAGATGAATTAGGCTATAAGGTATCTAAAAAGGACATTATTTTAGTTGATGATAAGCCAATTAACAAGCAAGAACTCGTTTATTTTGTGCTATATAAGCCAACTGGCTATGTAACAACAGTATCAGATGATAAAAATAGACGTATTGTTATGGACTTAATTGCTAAAGAGGATAAAGAAAATAGAATATTTCCAGTTGGAAGACTTGATTATGATACATCAGGTGTTTTAATTTTGACTAATGATGGTGAGCTTACAAATAAGCTAACTAAATCAGCAAATGAAATTAAAAAGACTTATCAGGTTAGAGTTGATGGTATTATAACTCAAGGTGCAGTAACAAGATTAATCAAGGGCGTAGAAATAGATGGTGTAACAACTAAAAGGGCCCAAATTGAGGTGTTAAGCCTTGATAAGCAATCTAATTCAAGCCTACTTGAAATAACTATTACTGAAGGAAGAAATAGAGAAGTTAGAAAAATGTGTGAAGCTGTAGGCTTTGAGGTTAAGAAATTAAAGAGAATTTCTTTTGGTGGAATCACACTTGATGGTCTTTCAGTAGGAGAATATAGACATCTAAAACCACATGAAATAAAAGTGCTATATAGTTTGTAAAATTCATAAAACTATGGTAAAATAGTTAAAGTATATTGGGGTTTAATTTATGAAAAATTTCGTTGTAGCAATTGATGGTCCAGCCGGGTCTGGTAAATCGTCAATTTCAAAGCTCGTATGCGAAAAAATTGGCTTTACACACCTAGATACTGGAGCGATGTATAGAGCTGTAACGCTAGAGGCTTTAAGACGTAACATCAATTTAGAAAATGAAAATGAATATGATTTTTTAGATGAAATATCTATCGAAAATTGTAAGGATAAAACCTATATTAACGATGAGGATGTTTCAAGATTAATAAGAAGCGAGGCTGTAACTAACAACGTTTCAATTCCATCTAAGCTTAAAAGAGTAAGAGATAAGATGGTTCATTATCAAAGACAAAGTGCTAAACGCGGTAAGGTCTTGATGGATGGAAGAGATATTGGAACAGTAGTTATGCCAAATGCTGATTTAAAAATTTATTTAACAGCTACCTGTGAAGAGCGTGCAAAAAGAAGATGTAAAGAAAATGCTTTAATGGGTATTAATTCAAATTATGATGAAATCTTAGAAGAGATAAAACAAAGAGATTTCAAGGATTCAACTAGAGCGATAGCTCCTTTAAAGAAAGCCGATGATGCTATCGAAATTGATACTACAAATATGAGTATCGATGAGGTAGTTCAAAATATAATTAATTTGATAAATGGAAGGTTAGAAGAGAATGGAAAATTTTGAGTTTGATATGCCTAAGGACTTAGCCGTAGGTGATAAAGTAACAGGTGTCGTTGTTCAAGTAGAGGACAAGACAATCTATCTTGATGTAAAGAGCTTTACAGAAGCTGTTATGCATCTAGATCACTATACAAAGGACAAGAATGTTACTACATTTAAAGGCTTAGTAAAGGTTAATGATGAAATTAAATGTCAAGTAACTAAGATTAATGAGGAACATATTTATGTTTCTAGATTAAATCAATTAGTTGATGAAGCATTTAAGGAAGTTGTTAATGCAAATGAAGCTGGCGATGCTATCAACGTCGTTGTTAAAAAAGAAGTTAACAAAGGCTATTTAACAGAATATAAGGCTAATCAATTATTCTTACCTGTTGCTCTAGCTGGTAAGGATGTTAAGGTTGGCGATAAGCTAAAGGTTAAAATTGTTGAGGTTGAAGAAGCAAAGAAGCGTGCTGTTGTTTCAAGAAAGGCAATTTTAGATGAAGAATATAAGGAAGAAAAACAAAAACAATTAGACCTAATTTCAGTAGGTGATGTAATTAAGGCTACTGTAGTTAAGGTTGAGAAGTTCGGTGCTATTTTAAAGAATGGTAATGTTTTTGGTTTACTTCGTGCTAGTCAAGTTTCTCATAAATTTGTAGATATCACAACTGAATTAAAGGTTGATGATGAATTAGAAGTAAAAGTAATTAAGAAAGAAAATGATAAGATTGAATTCTCTAGAAAGGCTTTATTAAAGACTCCATTTGAGCTTTATACAGAAGAACATAAGGTTTCTGATAAGGTTACAGGTAAGGTCGTTGAAAAGCTTGGATATGGTCTTATTTTAGAATTAGCTGAGGATGTTAAGGGCTTATTACATAAGAGCGAATATTCTCATAATCCAAATGATAATTTATCTAATTGTGTAAAAATTGGTGATGAATTAGAAGTAGCTATCATTAAGATTGATAACCAAAAGGAAAAATTATCATTATCTAGAAAGGCATTAATGGATAACCCTTGGGAAAAGGTTAATGCTAAATTAGGTGACTTAGTAGATGTTAAGGTTACAGCTGTTGCTGATAATGGATTAACAGTATCAGCACTAGGTGTTGATGGCTTTATTCCAGCATCAGAGGCTTTAGTAGAAAAGAAGAATGATTCTATTACTAATTATTTTGCTGAAGGTGATGAAGCTAAGGCTGTTATTACTGAAATCAATCCTAAGGAATGGAAACTAAAACTTTCTATTAGAAAGCATTTAGATGCTGAAGCTAGAAAAGAATTTGAAGAATATCTAAATAACCAAGAGGATGTTAAAACAACACTAGGTGATGTTTTTAAAGATGTTTTAAAATAAAAAATTTGGTGGTGAATAATATGTTGGCTAAAATAGCGATAGTAGGAAGACCAAATGTAGGCAAATCAACCCTATTTAATCGTATAATTGGTCAAAGATTATCTATAACTGATGATCAGCCTGGCGTAACTAGAGATAGAATTTATGCTAAGGGCTCATGGCTTAACAAAGAATTTTTTGTGATTGATACTGGGGGCATTGAATTATCTAATGCTCCTTTTTTAACTGAAATAAAGATGCAGGCAGAAATTGCTATGGATGAGGCAGATGTAATTATTTTCGTCTGCGATTCTAGAAGTGGTGTTACAGATGATGACATTTATATTTCAAAGCTTTTATATAAGACAAATAAGCCTGTTTTACTTGCTGTAAATAAGGTAGATGACCAAGCATTTAAGGATAATATTTATGATTTTTATGCTTTAGGCTTTGGTGATCCAATTGCTGTATCAAGCTCACATGGTATCGGTGTAGGTAATTTACTTGATAAAGTATTAGAAAATATAAAAGAATCAGATCAAAAATTTGATGATACTGCTATTAAATTTAGTTTAATAGGTAGACCAAATGTAGGTAAATCATCATTAGTTAACGCTATTTTAAATGATAATAGAGTTATAGTATCTGATGTTGCAGGTACAACAAGAGATACAATTGATACTAGATTTAAATCTAATGGTAGAGAATATGTTGTAATAGATACTGCCGGCTTAAAAAAGCGTGGTAAGGTTTATGAAAATGTAGATAAATATTCTGTAATTAGAAGTATTGATGCTATTATTAGAAGCGATGTTGTTCTTTTAGTATTAGATGCATCAACTGGTATAATTGATCAGGATATGCATGTAGGCCAATATTTAGAAGAATATAATAGAGCTTGTATCATTGTTGTTAATAAATGGGATTTAGTAGATAAAGATTCTAAGACAATGAAGAAGTGGGAAGAAGATATTAGAGCTAAATTTAAATATTTAGATTATGCTCCAATAGTTTTCTTATCAGCAAAGGAAAATAAGAGAGTTCAAACATTATTCCCTGAAATTAATAGAGCACATGAGGCATATCATAAGAGAATTAATACATCAACAATTAATGATGTTATTTCAGATGCTATGCTAATGTTTCCACCATCTGAATTTAATGGTGGTAAGATTTCAATTTATTATGTATCTCAAGTAGGTATTGAGCCTCCAACATTTGCATTCTTTGTAAATAATCCTAAATTTTTACATTTCTCTTATTATAGATACTTAGAAAATCAAATTAGAAAGAATTTTGATTTCTTTGCTACTCCTATAAAGCTAGAGTTTAGAAAGAGGGATTAATCATGAAGATATCAATTATTGGTGGTGGCTCTTGGGGAACAACCCTAGCTCAAGTCTTATCAGATAATGGTAATGAAGTTTTAATTTATGATATAAATGAAGCTTTTATAAAAAAAATAAATGAAGAGCATCTTCATCCATTTTTTGATTTAATTATTCCTTCAAACATTTTAGCAACTTCAAAATTAGATGAAGCTTTAGACTATTCAAATATTTTAGTTTTATGTGTTCCTACAAAGGCTACAAGAAGTGTCTTAGAAAGCATGAATAAAAATATTAAGGAAAAGAAATTAATCGTAAATGTTAGTAAGGGTATCGAACCTGATACATCATATAGAGTAAGTCAAATAGTAGATGAAGTAATTGATAAGAATTTACTTGATGGCTATGTTGTACTATCTGGCCCAAGCCATGCTGAAGAGGTTATATTAAGAAAATTAACATCATTAGTATCAGCCTCATATGATGAAAAAAAGGCTAAGCTTGTTCAAGAATTATTCTCTAATGAATCATATTTGAGAGTATATACATCTGATGATGTTATTGGTGTTGAAACTGCAGGATCAATGAAAAATGCCATTGCGGTAGTATCAGGTGTAGCAACTGGTATGGGGCTTGGTGAAAATGCTAGAGCTTTTCTTATTACAAGAGGAATAAAAGAAATTATTTCTATTGTTAAGGCCCTAGGTGGTAAAATGGAAACAGCTTACGGCCTATCTGGAATTGGTGATTTAATAGTTACTGCTTCATCAACTAATTCTAGAAATTTTAATTGTGGCTTAAATATTGCAAGCGGAATGAATATAGAAGATGCAATAGGGGCTGTTACTCAATCAGTTGAGGGTGTAAGAGCAATTAAAGCCGGTTATGAAATTGGTAAAAAATATAATTTAGATTTACCAATTATAAATGTCGCAAATGAAATTGTTTGTGGCAGATTAGATGCAAAAGAAGGATTAAAAAAATTACTTTCTAGAGATTTAAAGACTGAGAAATTTTGGTAGTTTTTAGGGGAATTTATATGTTTGAATATAAAATAATAACAGATTCTTCTTCAGGTATAACTCAAGAAGAAGCAAAAAAATTAGGCGTCAAGGTCTTACCTTTAACTCTAATTTATAAAGAAAAAGAATATAAAGATGGAATAGATATTTCAACTGATGAATTCTATAATTTATTATTTGGTGAAGAAGAAAAAAAAGGCTTTTTAGCTAATTTAAGAATAAAAAGAGATTCTGATTTTCCTAAATCAACCTTAGTAAAGCCTCTTGATTTTAAGGATACTTATGATGAAATTCTAGCCGAAGGTAAAACACCTGTAGTTTTACCTATTGCTCAAGTATTAAGTGGAACATATCAATCAGCTATTTTAGCTAAAGATATGCTAGATAATCCTGATGATGTTTTAGTATTTAATTCTAAGACAGCCTTAGGTGCTGTAAGATTAATTATTTTATGTTTATTAAATAAGGCATATGAAACAAAAGATGATTTTGTAAATGAAATGAATTATTTAATTAATCATATAGAATTCTTTGCAGTTCCTGATACATTAGAATATCTATATAAGGGTGGAAGATTATCTAGAGTAAATGCGGTTGTTGGCAATTTATTACATTTGAAGCCCATTATTTGGTTAAATGATGAAGGTAAACTAACTCCAATTGAAAAGGTTAGAGGCCTAAAACAAGCATTCCAAAAAACAAGAGACATCATTAGTGAAAAATTCCCAATCGACTTAAATTATCCAATTGATTTTGGCTATTCATCTCAAAAAGAAAATGTATTATCATTTCAAGAATATATGAAGGATTTAATTGGTGAATCTTCAGTAACTCAGATATCACCAGTTGTTGGAGCTCATGTAGGTCCAGGTGCATCTGCAATATTCTATATTTGTCAAAAAAGTAAAGATGAAATTAAGTAAAAAGCATTGAAAAAATGCTTTTTATTTTTTTATGAAAATAATTGAAAATTTAAACTAGACATAAAATTAGTATAGTAAACATATAAATTATAGGTGGTGATAGATATGGATAGAATTTATATGTGTATAGATTTAAAAACTTTTTATGCTAGTGTTGAATGTGTAAAAAGAAGTTTAGATCCTTTTAAAACTAATTTAGTTGTGGCAGATCCGTCAAGAGGAAAAGGAGCACTATGCTTAGCTATAAGCCCTAGATTAAAACAATTAGGTGTTAAAAATAGATGTAGGCTATTTGATATTCCAGAAGATATTGATTATATAGTTGCTCTTCCTAAGATGAAGGATTATATGAAATATTCATGTGATATTTATAAAATATATTTAAAATATTTTGCTAAAGAAGATATATATCCTTATTCAATAGATGAATGCTTTATCGACTTAACATCATATTTGAAACTGTATAAATTAAATTATTATGAGCTTGCTAAAATGGTTATTGATGATGTTTTTAAGGAAACTAAAATATCAGCTAAGGCAGGAATTGGAACTAATTTATTTTTAGCTAAGGTAGCTCTTGATATATTGGCTAAAAAAAATATTGATGGTATAGACTTTTTAGATGTTGATAAATTTAAAGAGGAAATATGGTTTCATACACCTATTACTGATATTTGGAATATAGGACCTGGTATCGCAAAAAGATTACTTAAATATAATGTAATAAATTTATATCAATTATCTAGATTAGATGAGAGTATACTATATGATGAATTTGGTAAGAATGCTTTATATTTAATAGACCATTCAAAAGGTATAGAGCCTTGTAAAATATCTGATATAAAAGCCTATAGACCACAGTCAAAATCAATTTCAAATTCTCAAATATTATTTGAAGATTATAATTCAGATGATGCCTATATTATTTTAATTGAAATGGTGGAAAATAATATTTTAAATTTAATTAATAAGAAATTAGTTTGTGGTAATATTAGTATCTATATTGGCTATTCAAAGGATGTAAGAAAGCCAAGTGGTGGAAGCTATAAAATAGGAGAATATACTAATTCATATAAAAAATTATTAGCTTATTTTAAAGCCTTATATAAAACTATAATAGATGAAGATTATCCAATTAGAAGAATTGGAATAGCATTTAATGATTTAAAATTAGAAAAATATAAAACCATTGATTTATTCACAAATGAAGAAATGGAAAATAAAGAAAATGATTTAGCTAAAACTATTATTGAAATAAAGAATAAATATGGTAAGAATTCTATATTGAAGGGAATGAATTTAGAACAGAGGGCAAATCAAATAAAAAGAAATAAGTTAGTAGGAGGTCACAATGGATAGAGCGATTCAATTTTTACCTTTTAATAGTTTAGAAGGCTATTATGATATGCTAGATAATGCATCATTTGTAAAGGAAAGAAGAAAAGAATTAACAGAAGATCAAATATTTGAGCTTAATGAAAAAATGAAAATTATAAAAGAAAAAATGATGGTTAAAATTACCTATTATAAAAATGATGGATATTATAGTATTATTGGTATGGTTTCATTTATTGATAAGGCATTAAAAAATATTAAAATAATTAAGACGAAAATAAATTTTAGCGATATATCAAATATCGAAATAATAATAGACAAATAAAATTTAATATGATACAATTAGATAAACTTGATATTAGAGGTAGCAATGCAGATGAGTATTATAATGAAGAGGCATCTTATGATTTATAAGAAAGGTAATCATTGCCGAATAGGTAAATAGGCATATTTATTCTATGGGGGTATAGGAAACACTTATATCACTCCTACAAAATTATTGTAGTGGCGCTAATTTATAAAAAGATCTTTTTAAACTTAAGCGTCAGCTTGAGTTTTTTTATTTTTATAAAGAGGAGGATATTATGATATTTACATATTATTCAGTTGTTTTAACAGTTGCGTTTTTATTTATTTTAATAACTGCATATATAATAATCAATAATAATAGCGTAGATAGAAAAACTAAAATCAAGTTTTTAGAATGTATATGTATTGTAATATTAGGAGCTCTATTTGAATGGATAGGTAATTTGGTAGCAGGAAAGGATAATTTAGGCTGGATATTAAAGACAGCTAAATTTATTGAATTTATAATTACACCATGCTTTCCACTTTTACTTGTCTATACGATAGCTAATAGAAAATCTACAAAATATATGCTTATACCAATTGGTGTAAATATAATTTTACAAATTTTTAATTTACCATTTGGCTTCATATTTAATGTTGATGCGGCAAATCTATATATAAGGGGAAGCTTTTATTTCCTATATATTTTAGTTTATGCATCAGAAGGGGCATACCTATTTTATTGCTCAGCTATTCTTGCAAGAAAATATCAGCATAAGACCTCTATAATTATTATTTTTGCAATCCTTATGATTACTTATGGCGTTGCAGCTCAAATTATAGACCGTACTTATCTAACTTGCTGGCTTGCAGTTTCACTTTCAGTAGTTGTATTCTTTTTATTCTATATTGATATGATTACTCAAACAGACGCCTTAACATATACATTAAATAGAAGATGCTATGAAAACTTCTTGATGAAAAATGATAAGGAATTTGGTTATGTATTTTTTGATTTAGATGATTTCAAAAGAATTAATGATGAGCTAGGACATGAATATGGAGATATGGTTTTAAGAAGAATTGCCTTGATAATTAGGCAATGCTTCAGGAAAAGTTCATATGTTTATAGAGTCGGCGGAGATGAATTTGTAGTAATTATAACTAAAAATTTGGAAAATATTTCTAATTTAATTGATTCCTTTAAAAATCAATTAGATAAGGCAAAACAACAAGATGTTAATCTACCTACAGTATCCTTAGGTTATTCAGTTATTAATCCAAAGGATAATGTTGGTGATCAAATAAAGTTTGTTGATGAATTGATGTATCGGTATAAGAGGGAGAGTAAAAATGAGAATAAGTGATGTTGAAGTAAAATATTTAAAGGAAAAATATAATACTCCTTTATATGTTTTTGATGAGGCTAAAATTGAAAATAATATAGATTTATATCTAAATAATTTAAAATCTAATCAATTTGAAACAGAAGTAATTTACGCATCAAAGGCATTTAATGTAAAGGAAATGATTAGATTAATTTCAAGAAAGAATGCTAGTCTAGATTGTGTATCTTTAGGAGAATTATATACAGCTGTTAAAGCTGGTTTTAATCCTAAAAATATTTATTTCCATGGAAATAATAAGCAACCAGAAGAATTAGAATTTGCCCTAAATAATAATATTGGAACTATAGTTGTAGATAATCTAGATGAATTAAAGCTATTAGATAAAATAGCTACTAAGGATGTTAGAATAATGATTAGAATGAATGTAGGCGTTGATGCCCATACTCATAAATTCATTGTTACAGCTCACGTAGATTCTAAATTTGGTATTATTTATAATTCAGCTGATTATAAAGAAATGATGAATATTGTTTCAAAATCAAAACATATTAAATTTGTAGGCTTCCACTGTCATATTGGCTCACAAATATTTGATTTAGAATCATTTAGAGCCGCTTTAAAGAAGCTTATTGGTTACCTTAAGGATTTTGATCAAGTATTAGAATTAAACATTGGTGGAGGCTATGGTGTAAGATATACTGATGCTGATAAACCTATTAGCTTTGATATAGTTTCTAAGACATTAATTAATACTTGTGAAGAAGAATTAAAGAAGGAAAATGTAAAAATTAAAAAGCTAGCCATTGAGCCTGGTAGATCTATTGTTGGTGAGGCTGGTTATACAATTTATACAATTGGCTTTACTAAAAAGACTCCAAATAAGGAATATTATTTTATCGATGGCGGTATGACAGATAATATTAGACCTGCCCTATATCAAGCAAAATATGATGCTGTAATTGATGGAAAAGAAGATTTAGAAAAAAATCATATTGTTACAATTGCAGGAAAGTGCTGTGAATCTGGTGATTTAATAATTGAAAATATTGCACTTCCAGAGGCAAAAGCTGGAGATTTACTTGTAACATTTACAACTGGTGCTTATGGCTATTCAATGAGCTCAAATTATAATAAGGCTTTAACTCCAGCAGTTGTTTTTGTTAATAATGGAAAAGATAAATTAGTAGTTAGAAGAATGAGCTTAGAAGAGCTTATAGAAAGAGAAATATAATGCATATAATAAAAATGCATTGCTATGGTAATGATTATTTAATCACTGAATATAGCAATAATGCAGATTATTCTATAATATCAAAAAAGATATGTGATAGAAGGTTTTCTATTGGAGCCTTAGGCTTAATTATTATTAAAAATAATCCATTTGAAATATTATTTTATGATAATAAGGGAGATAAAAAAGAACCTTCTGTTGATATGTATTTATGCTATAGCTTATATATTAAATTAAATAGCTTATCTAGAAGAAATGAATTTGAAATAGCTTATAATGGTAGAACTAAAAATATTTCAATGAATGGTAATGATATAACTATAGAATTTAGCCAGCCTTTATTCAATAATACGATGCTTTATATAAATGATTGTCTTGATTCATTTGGTAGAGTATTAAGAATAAATAATACTGATATTACAGTATTTTGTATGAATGTACTTACACCAAGATGTGTTATATTTGTTGATGATTTTAATGATAAGGTATTAAGCTATGCAAAAGATATTTCAACTAATCCTTTATTTAGAAGAGGAATAAGCGTAGATTACGTAAAGGTAATTGATAGAAAAAATATTAGCGTAAAAACATATATTAATGGCTTTGGGTTTGGCTTTAGTGCTGAAGGTAATGTAGCTTCAGTAATAGCGGCAAATAAACAAAATTATACATATAAGACAGTAGAAGTACAAAATGAATTTGGTAAGAGTCTAGTTGATACAACAAAGAAAATAATTAAATTTGTTGGTGAGGCTCATAAATTATTTGAATTAGATCTATAAGGAGGATTTGATTATGTTAGAAGGAAGTTTAGTAGCACTTGTTACTCCATTTAATGAAGATGGAAGTGTTAATTTTGAAAAATTAGGTGAATTATTAGAATATCACTGTAATAATAATACCCATGGTATTGTTATTTTAGGAACAACAGGAGAGGCTTCAACATTAACCTTTGATGAGGAAGCTGAAATAGTTAAATATAGTGTAAAGAAGGTAAATAAGAGAGTACCTTTAATAGTTGGCTCTGGTTCTAATGAAACAGAAAAAGCTGTAACTATGTCTAAAAAATATTCAGAGCTTGGCGCTGATTATGTTTTAGTTATTACACCATATTATAATAAGACAAATGAATCTGGCTTAATTAAGCATTTCCAAGCTGTAGCAGATGCATCTAAATGTCCTGTAATTATGTATAATGTTCCTGGTAGAACTGGCATGAGTATGTCAATTCATTCAATAGAGGTTTTATCAAAGCATCCAAATATTTGTGGTATAAAGGAAGCTTCAGGTAATATGAGCTATGCGATGAAGGTTTCAAAGCTATTATCTGATGATTTTGCGATGTATTCTGGAAATGATGATATAATTGTTCCTATGATGTCTATTGGTGCTAAAGGTGTTATTTCAGTACTTGCCAATATAGCTCCAAGAAATACTCAGCGTATTTGTGATTTATGTATGGAAGAAGAATATGAAGAGGCTAATAGATTACAGCTTGATTTATTAGATACTATCAATAATTTATTTATTGAAGTAAATCCAATTCCAGTTAAGGAAGCGATGAATCATTTAGGCTTTAATGTTGGTGGCTATAGAATGCCACTTGATTATATGACTGAAGAGCATAAAAAGGTATTAAATGATTGCCTAGATAAAAATAAGGAGTATATAAAATAATGAAATTTTGTGTAGTTGGTTATGGTGCAATGGGTAAGATCATCTCTGAAATGTTAGGTGATGATTTAGCTTGTAATGTAGCCTTAGAATGTAAATATAAAAAATTAGATGAGACTGATGGAAATTTTGATTGTATAATTGATTTTTCAAATCCAGCTAATTTAGATATGATTATTGATTATGCTAAAAAGAATAATAAGCCTGTTGTTTTTGCAACAACTGGCTATACTGATGAGCAATTAGATAAAATTAATAATTTGGCTAACACTAATGCAGTATTAAGAAGTGCTAATTTCTCACTTGGTGTTATTTTATTAAATAAGCTAGTTAAAGAAATTACCCCTGTATTAAAAGATTTTGATGTTGAAATAGTAGAAGCTCATCATAATAAGAAAATTGACTCCCCATCTGGTACAGCTAAGATGTTATTAAATTCTATTGTTAATGAACAATCTAAAGTAACATATGGTAGAGAAGGCTATAGTCCAAGACAAAAAAATGAGGTTGGTGTTCATTCTTTAAGAGGCGGAACAGTAGTTGGTGTTCACGAGGTTTCTTATTTTGGTAATGATGAAATAATTACCTTAAAGCACGAAGCAAATTCTAAAAAGATATTTGCGACTGGTGCTATAATGGCAGCTAAGTGGTTAGTAAATAAACCAAATGGCATCTACAATATGGAAGATGTACTTTTTGGCAATAAATAATTTAAAAATGTTTGTGTATGAAATACAAGAGTAAATTTTACACAAACATTTTATTGATTTTAGTTTTATTTTGTAATATAATAATTTCGATTATTTTTTAATCAAGGGAGAGAGTATTATGAAAAGTTATAATGTTGGTATTTTAGGAGCAACTGGTGCAGTAGGAAGAGAAATGCTAAAGGTTTTAGAGGAAAGAAAATTTCCTGTTAATGAATTAAGAGTTTTAGCAAGTCAAAGATCAGTTGGAAAAACTATTAGTTTTAATGGAAAAGAATATAAAATTGAGCTTGCCCAAAAGGGTGCATTTAAGGGTCTTGATTTTGTATTAGGTGCTGTATCAAATGCCTTAGCTAAGGAATTTGCTGATGATATAGTTGCATCTGGAGCTGTTTTTATCGACAATTCAAGTGCTTTTAGAATGAATGATGATGTACCACTAGTAGTACCTGAAATCAATGCTGATGATGCATTTAAAAATAAGGGTATTGTCGCAAATCCAAATTGCTCAACAATTATAACTTTAGTTGCAGTTAACGCAATAAATAAATTATCAAAAATAAAAGCGATGTATGCATCAACTTACCAAGCTACATCTGGTGCGGGTGTTGAAGGACCAATTGAGCTTAGAGCTCAAGAGGAGGCTTTACTTCATGGAGGAGATATTAATCCTAATGTTTTTGCATACCAAATTGCTGAAAATGTAATTCCTCATATTGGAAGCTTCAACGATAATTTATTTACAACAGAAGAAATGAAGATGCAAAATGAAGGAAGAAAGATTATGCATTTACCACAATTATTAGTAAATTGTACATGCGTAAGAGTTCCTGTTGTTAGAAGTCATTCAATTTCTGTTACTGTTATTACAGAAGATAAGGTTAATCTTGATGATGTTAGAAAAGTAATTAGTGAGGCACCAGGTGCTGTATTATATGATGATCCAGCAAATAAAAAATATCCAATGCCTATAGTTACATCTGACCAGGATTTAGTATTTGTAGGAAGAATTAGAAAAGATTTAGTTAATGAAAATGGCGTTACATTATGGTGTGCTGGTGACCAGGTTAGAAAGGGTGCCGCAACTAACGCTGTTCAAATTATGCAGCATTTAGCCCATTTAAAATTTAATTAGGAGTGTATAAAATATGGTAGTTACAAAGTTTGGAGGATCTTCACTATCTTGCGCAACTCAGTTTGCCAAGGTTAAAAATATAATTGAATCAGACCCTAATAGATGTGTAGTAGTAGCTTCTGCTTTAGGTAAAAGAGATTCAAATGATACTAAAATCACAGATTTATTATATATTTTACATGCTCATTTAAAGTTTAATGTAACATATGCTGATATCTGGAAAATGATTTATGATAGATTTGTTGGCGTAAGAGATGAGCTAGGTATTAAATATGATATAAATAAGGATTTAGATAGCTTAAAGGCTGAATTAAATAAAAATATTTCTCAAGATTATTTAGTATCTAGAGGTGAATATTTAACATCTAAGCTTCTTGCAGCTTATTTAGGCTTTAAGTTTGTAGATGCAAAAGATTTATTAATCTTTAATTTTGATGGAAAGATGGATAATCTTAAGACTGAAAATAATGTTAAAGCTGCTTTCCAGGAATATGGTAAAATTGTAGTTCCAGGCTTTTATGGCTCATTCCCTAATGGAACCCTACATTTACTTTCTCGTGGTGGATCTGATGTTACAGGCTCTATTTTAGCAAAATGTATAAATGCATCACTTTATGAAAACTGGACAGATGTTTCAGGTATTTTAGCAGCTGACCCTAGAATCGTTAAAAATCCTAAGGCTATTAAAGAAATTACTTATGCAGAGCTAAGAGAATTATCATATATGGGTGCATCTGTATTACATGAAGAAACAGTATTCCCAGTTCAAGAATTAAATATTCCAATTAATTTAAAGAACACTAATGATCCAGCTCATCCTGGTACAATTATTAAAAATGTAAGTCAAGATGAATCATCTATCATTACTGGTTTAGCTGGTAAGAAGGACTTTATTTCTTTTAATATTACAAAAGACCATATGTCTAATGAGGTAGGCTTTTTAAGAAAGGCTTTATCAGTATTTGAAAAATATAATGTTTCTATTGAGCACGTTCCATCTGGAATTGACTCAATTTCAGTTGTTTGTGCAAATGATGCGGTTGAAAAGGTAAAATATGAAATTATTACAGATTTAAAGAATGATTTAGCTGCAGATGTTTCTTTAGAATCAAATATCGCACTTGTTGCCGTAGTAGGAAGAAATATGGCAAAACATTCTGGTGTTTGTGCTAAGGTTTTCCAAACTTTAGGCGAGTCTGGAATTAACATTAAGCTATTAGCTCAAGGTCCAGAAGAATTAAATATCATAATTGGTGTAGATTCAGCTGATTATGAAAAAACAATATCTGCAATTTATGATAAGATGATTGGTTAAAAAGCATTGAAAAATGCTTTTTTTTAATAGGTAAAAATGTTACAATCTATATGGCATTTTTAACGATTTAAATTATACTTAGGGGATAGGAAGATGAAAAAATTAATATTATTTATATTTGCATGTGTTTTATGCTTTTTTATAATTGGTTGTAAAAATACATATGGTGCTGTCATGTATAGTCAATCTACCGAATGGATTAAAGAATCTTTTTTAAAGGATAATAGAGTTTATGGCGCTTTTTATAAAAATGAAAACTATGATCCTAATTCTGAAAATTCAGAACCAAAATATGTAAGAGATACAATATCGCCTAAGAATAGGACTTTTATCATCGATAATTTAGATGAATTTAATAATATTTTTAAACCAGACACTTTAGAACTTGATTTTGATAAGGAAAGCATATATCTTTATATTTTTTCTGATGTTTATGGATCGAGAATATATTCTATTGATAATATTTCTTTAAATGATGAAAAAGTATGTATATCTTATAAACTAGAGGATAAAAACATAGGGGATGCAACTATGCCATATCAACGCTGTTTAATTGTAGTAATGCAAAAAAACTCCGCTAAAGAAGCTGAATTCATAGAAAAAAGGTAGGTTAATATACAAAGAAGGTTAAATACTGTTTAATATTTATTATATTCATTTTAATCGTATCAACGTATAATATCATTCAACAAAGCGGTTCAATAAGCTTAAGAGTATCATATAATGATTAACTAGATATATTATTTGCTTATTGAAAATGGATATTTCTATTTAGAAGTATCCTTTTTATTTTTCTAACTAAGTAGATTTTTATATTCTAGTATGCTATAATATAATGAATAATTTTAATATATTTATATATTAAATTTTAGGAGCGGCTTATGAAAAATTATAAATTACACACTTCTGAAGGTTTTAACGATACATTTGGTATAACAATGCTTATAAAGGAGCATATAGGAAACGTATGTCTTAAGACATTTAAGTCTTTTGGCTATGAATATATAAAAACACCTACAGTAGAATATATTGATGTGTATCTACAAAATGGTGCTCAAAAGCCAAATTTATATAATTTAATAAATCATCAAGGCGAAGTATTAGCTTTATGTAACGATATGACATCATCAATTGCTAGATATGTTAGTGCTTCAAATATTAATGAAGCTTCTAAATATTGTTATTTAGCTGATACATTTAGATATCCTAGATTATATCAAGGTAAAAAACATGAATTTACACAAGCTGGTGTTGAATATGTTGGTGGTAAGGGCTTAAATGCTGATGCTGAAATTATATATTTAGCTAATAAGGTTTTGAAAGAATTAAACATAAATGATTTTACAATTCATATTGGTTCAGCATTATTCTTAGATCAATTATTTAAAGACTTTAATTTAAGTGATGAACAAATTATAAATATCTATTCAATTATAGAAAATAAGAATTATGTTGAATTAGAAACTTATTTATTAAATTCTTTATCTGAAGAAGATGCTAAATTTATATTTGAAATAATTTTAAAGGGTGGAAGATTAAATTATATTGAAAAGCTAATTAATAATCTTAGCAATAAAAAGTCTTGTGATGAATTAAAATATCTAAAGGATGTTTATTCATTATTAAAACAATTTAATGTTGAAAATATAATTTTTGATTTTTCTATCTTCCCATATGCTAATTATTATTCAGGATTAATTTTTGAAATATATGTTGATGAAGCTAAAAAATCAGTAGCTACAGGTGGTAGATGTGATATATTTAAGCATTTTGATAAGAACTTAACTGATATAGGCTTTGGTATCGATGTTGATGTTTTAACAACATATTGTCTAGAACATAATCTATTTAGCTTTAAAAAATCTAAATATTTAAGCTTTGTTAATGATGATTCATTTGAATTTGCAAATAAGACAAATGAAGAATTTAGAAATAAAGATATCATAGTAAATAATTTAGAATTTGAATCTTTAGAAGATGCATTAAAATTTGCTAAAGAAAATGAATATGATAAAGTAATTTCATATTCAAATAATAGCTTTAAACTATTAGAGGTGTAATATGCTAACATTTGCTTTATCAAAAGGGAGATTAGCCGATAGTATTTTTAAGATGCTAAAGGAATTAAATATATGTGATGTTACAATCGCAGATGATGATAGAAGATTAATAATTGAATCTAGTGATGGTGCTTATCGTTTCTTTTTAGCAAAGCCATCAGATGTTCCTACATTTGTAGATTATGGTGTTGCTGATTTAGGCGTTGTAGGAAAAGATACAATCTTAGAGGAAAATAGAGATGTATCTGAAATGCTAGATTTAGGCTTTGGAAAATGCACAATGTGTGTTTGTGGTATCAAAGGTGATGATTCATATAAGAATAAAACAACATTAAGAGTTGCCACAAAATATCCTAATATAGCAAAAAATTATTTTGAATCAATTAATCAAAATGCGATAGTAATTAAATTAAATGGTTCAGTAGAATTAGCTCCAATAACAAATTTAAGTGATGTTATTGTTGATATAGTAGAATCAGGAAGAACATTAAAGGAAAATGGTCTTGAGGTTAAGGTTCCAATCGTACCACTATCTGCAAGATTAATTGTTAATAATGCTTCATTAAAAACAAAATATGATGAAATTAATTACATCGTAAATAATTTAAAAAATATAATTAAGAGGTGATCATATGACAAGCGTAATTGATATTATTAAAAACAAAGACGATATCGAAAACTTCTTTAAGGTTTTAGAACAAAGAGGTGCTGTTGATGAAGGTAACTACATTCAAGCAGTTAAGCAAATTGTTAAAGACATTAAAGAAAACAAAGACTTAGCCTTAAAGCTTTATACTCAAAAATTAGATGACCCTAATTTTACCATTGAAACAATGGAAGTAACTAAAGAAGAACAAAAGGCTGCCTATGACTCTTTAGATCCAAATATGCAAAGAGTTATTAAAAAGGCAAAAGATAGAATTACAGATTATCATATGCATCTAAGAAGAGATACTTGGACATATAGAAATAAGACTGGTGAGGTTTTAGGACAAAAGATTACTCCAATTGAAAATGTTGGTGTATATGTTCCAGGTGGTAAGGCATCTTATCCATCATCAGTTTTAATGAATGTTATACCTGCAAAGGTAGCTGGTGTAAAAAATGTTACTATGTGTACACCAGCTGTTAAAGGCTATATCAATCCTTTAACACTTGCCTGTGCTTATATTTGTGAGGTTGATCACATTTATAAAATTGGTGGTGCTCAAGCTATTGCTGCAATGGCTTATGGTACTGAAACAATAAAGCCAGTTAATAAAATTGTAGGACCTGGTAATATCTTTGTAGCCTTAGCTAAAAAGGAAGTTTATGGTAAGGTTGGAATCGATTCAATTGCTGGTCCATCTGAAATTTGTATCATTGCTGATGATTCTGCAAACCCACAATGGGTTGCAGCTGACCTAATGGCTCAGGCTGAGCATGATGAAATTGCATCAGCTGTTGTGTTTGTTACAGATGAGGTAAAGGGTAAGCAAATTAGAAAATATGTAAATTTCAATTTTGAAACAGCCTTAAGACAAAATATATTAGCTGTATCATTAAAGAATTATTCAAAAATAATTGTTGTTAAATCAATAGATGAAGCAATTGAATATGCTAATAGAATTGCTCCAGAGCACTTAGAATTAGCCTTTGATGATGCAAGAGATTATATTGAAAAGGTAAAAAATGCTGGTGCAATCTTTGTTGGACATTATTCAGCAGAAGCCTTTGGTGATTATATGGCTGGTCCAAATCACGTATTACCTACTGTTGGTACAGCAAAATTTTTCTCACCACTTGGTGTTGATGATTTTATTAAGAAATCTTCAATTATTGAATTTAATAAAGCCTCTGTAGCTAATCTAGTTGATGATGTTGATACTTTTGCTCAAGCAGAAAGTCTAGAAATGCATGCTTATTCAGCTAGATTAAGAGGTGAAAAATAATGAAATTTTTAAAGGAAGAATTTAAAGACTTTGAGCCTTATTCATCACCTTTAATTACTGATGGTATTATTTTAAATGCTAATGAATCTGGTTATCTACCTCCAAAGAAGGTTTTAGATAAGATTTATAAAAGCTTAGTAAATATCGAATTTAATAGATATCCAGATATGGATGAAAGATTATTAAATAAGGCTATTGCTAAGCATTATGAAATTGAAGAAGAAAATGTAACTTGTGGAGTTGGATCTGATGAATTACTTGATACAACATTTAGAGCTGTATTAAGTCCTAATGATTTAGTTTTAGGCTTTATGCCATCTTTTTCAATGTATAAGGTATTTACTAAATTATCACTTTCTAAATTCATTCAGGTTGAACCTGATAGCAGTATGCTATTTGATGTTGATAAGATGATTGATAAGATGAAAACTTATCAACCTAAGATAGCAATTATTTGTTCACCAAATAATCCTACAGGTCAGTATTTTTCTAAAGATGATGTAAGAAAGATAATTGAGGCAAGTAAGAACACTTTAATAATTTTAGATTTAGCATATATTGATTTTGCTAAAGAGGATTATACAAAGCTAGCTTTAGAATATGATAATGTAATTGCCTTTAGAACATTTTCCAAGGCTTTAGCATTACCATCTATTAGAGTTGGCTATGCAATATCTAAAAAGGATAATATTGATTTAATTAATTCTGTAAAGGCTCCATATTCAATTAATTCAATTTCTCAAATTATCGCTAAAATAGCTATCGATAATTATGATGAATATAAAGCTCAAATTGAATTGATAAAGGAACAAAGAGAATTTTTATTTAAAGAATTAATTAGATTAAATTTAAAAGCTTATAAGAGTGAAGCTAATTTCATCTATGTATTGATGGATGATAGCTATAATGAAAAGCTTTTAGAAAATAAAATATATATAAGAAAATTTGCAAGTGGTATCTATAGAATTACAGTTGGAACTGAAGAAGAAAATAAGAAGCTTTTAGAGGTATTAAGATGCGTACAAGTGAAATAGTAAGAAATACATTTGAAACTAAAATTAGTTGTAAATTAAATATTGATGGTAAAGGAAATGCCACTATAAATACAAAAATTGGTTTTTTTGACCATATGCTAAATACCTTAGCTAAGCATGCTGGCTTCGATTTAGAATTTAGCTGCGATGGTGATGTTAATGTAGATATGCATCATACAGTTGAAGATTCAGGTATAGTTTTAGGTGAAGCATTATATAAGGCTTTAGGCGATAGAAAGGGTATCAATAGATACCAAAGCTTCACCATGGCTATGGATGATGCCTTAGTTATGTGTGCTATAGATATCTGTAACAGAAGCTATTATGAATCTAATACTAAATTTGAAAGAGATTTAGTTGGTGAATTTGAAACTCAAACAGTTGATGAATTCTTCAGAAGCTTCTCTGATAATGCTCATTTAAATTTACATTTTGTAATTTTAAGAGGAGAAAATGCGCATCATATAATTGAGGCAATGTTTAAATCTTTAGCTAAGTGCTTAAGGGATGCAACTAGAATCAATAAGGATTTTGAGGGCTCATTAACTACAAAGGGTGTTTTATGATAGCAATAATGGATTATGGTGTTGGTAATCTAGGAAGTGTTTTAAATGCTTTTAAATACCTAGGCTACGATGCTAAAATAACTTCAGATGTTAATGAAATAATAAATGCTGATAAGGTTATACTTCCTGGTGTTGGAGCTTTTGATCATGCGATGAAAAGATTTATTGAAAAGGGCTTCGATAAGGTAATGGATATCCTATTAGAAAAAAACACTCCAATTTTAGGAATATGTGTAGGTATGCAGATGCTTTTTGAATATTCATATGAATATGGTAAGCATAAGGGCTTAGGCATATTAAAGGGAAATATTATCAAGTTTGATGAAAAGCTTGATAAGGTTCCTCAAATTGGTTGGAATGAAATAAAGGTGTTAAAGGAAAATAAGCTTTTAGATGGTGTTGATGGTAAATATGTATATTTTGTCCATTCCTATCATGTAGATTCAACAGAATATGCCATTTCTGAAACTACATATGCAAATGTGACATATCCATCTGCAATCCATTATAAAAATATTTACGCAACTCAATTTCACCCTGAAAAATCAGGTGAGGTTGGTTTAAAGATTTTAAAGAATTTTGGAGAATTATAATGAAATTATATCCGGCAATCGATCTACATAATGGTAAATGTGTAAGATTATATAAAGGTGATTATAACGAAGTAACTGAATATGGTAATCCAGTAGAAATGGCTCAAAAATGGAAAAATATGGGCGCTACATTTTTACATTTAGTAGATTTAGATGGAGCTAAGGATGGATATAGTATCAATTTAGAATCTGTTAAAAGAATAATCGAAGATGTTAAAATTGATGTTGAGCTAGGTGGAGGAATTAGAAATTTAGAACAAATATCTAATATCTTAAATCTAGGTGTTAAAAGAGTTATATTAGGCTCTAGTGCGCTAAATTTAGATTTTGTTAAAGAAGCAATTTTAAAATTTGGTAGCGATAAAATAGTTATCGGTATCGATTGTAAAAATATGATGGTTGCTACTCATGGCTGGCTAAATGTATCAAATATTAACGCTATTGATTTTGCAAAAATGCTAAAAGAAATTGGCGTTAAAACAATCATATTTACCGATATCGCAAAGGATGGAACCTTAGAAGGTATCAACCTTGAACAAACTAAAAAATTAATTGATGAAACTAAATTAGATATAATTGCCTCAGGTGGTGCAAAGACTAATTTAGATATAAAAAACGCTAAAGAAATTGGAGCATATGGAATAATATTAGGCAAATCTATCTATTCTGGCTCAATTGATTTAAAAAATGCTATAATAGAATTTGAGGATTAATATGTTAGCAAAAAGGATAGTTCCATGTTTAGATATTAAGGATGGAAGAGTTGTTAAGGGTGTAAATTTCATAAATTTAAAGGATGCCGGTGATCCAGTTGAAATCGCAAAGGGCTATTCTGATTTAGGAGCTGATGAAATAGTATTTTTAGATATTACAGCTTCCCACGAAAATAGAGATACTATTATTGATGTAGTTAAAAAGACTGCTGAGGTTGTCTTTGTACCTCTTACTGTAGGTGGTGGAATTAGAACCCTTGATGATATGAAAAAGATACTTGATGCTGGTGCTGATAAGGTTTCTATTAATTCAAGTGCTGTTAAAAACCCTAATTTAATTAAAGAAGGAGCACTTAAGTATGGAAGTCAGTGTATAGTTGTTGCGATTGATGCTAAATGGAATGGAAGATTTTATGAGGTATATTTAAATGGAGGAAGAATTCCAACAGGCATTGATGCGATAAAGTGGGCTAAAGAAGCTGAAGATCTTGGAGCTGGTGAGCTTTTAGTTACATCTATGGATACAGATGGAGCTAAAAGTGGCTTTGAATTAAATTTAACAAAAAAGATAACTGATACTGTAAATATTCCAGTTATCGCTTCAGGTGGAGCTGGAAATATGGAACATTTTTATGATGTTTTTGAGAAGGCTGGTGCTGATGCAGCACTTGCTGCTTCAATATTCCACTATAAGGAAATTGAGATTAAAGCCTTAAAGGAATATTTAAATGGAAAGGGAGTTTGTGTTAGAAAATGACAAAAGAAGAAATCTTAAATGAAGTCAAATTTGATAAGAATGGTTTAGTTACATGTGTAATCCAGGATTATCATAATAAGCACGTTAGAATGGTTGCTTATATGAATAAGGAGGCTTTAGAAAAGACGTTAGAAACTAAACAAATGACCTATTTTTCTAGAAGCCGAAACATGCTTTGGGTAAAAGGTGAAACAAGTGGATATTTCCAATATATGAAGGGACTTGCTATCGATTGTGATGGTGATGCCCTATTATTCCAGGTAGAACAAAAGGGTGGAATAAGCTGTCACACAGGAAATGTTACATGCTTTTATAGAGACCTAGATGAGGATGTAGAGGTTAAATTAAATAGACAAAGATTTAGTGATTCAGATAATGAATTTACTAATTTAGAAAATACAATAAAGGATCGAATTAAAAATCCTGTTGAGGGCTCTTATACAAATTATTTAATGTCTAAGGGTGACAATAAGATTTTAAAGAAGGTTGGTGAAGAAGCAACTGAAGCCATTCTTGCGATGAAGGATGGTAAGAAAGAAGATATCATATTTGAGATAGCTGATTTAGTTTATCATTTAACTGTTGAGATGCAGCTTAAGGGTGTATCTTGGTCAGATGTTGAAAATGAATTAAAGAATAGATAGGAGATGTTTAAGGATGCTACAATATGAAATAGAAGGAAAAATTGCTGTAGTTACAGGCTGTAGCGCGACTGACACAGAACTTGAAATTCCTGAATATTATGAAGGAAATCCGGTTGGTAAGGTAAAAGAGGGAGCTTTTAGCGGTGCTGCTAGACTTAGAAAAATTACCTTCCCAAGAACTATGAGATTAATTGGAGCTTACGCCTTTTCTGCTTGTAAGAACTTAAAGGAAATATTTTTCTCTGAAGGCTTAGAAACAATAGAAGACTGGGCATTTATCTCATGTGCAATTGAGGAGTTAACCTTACCTACAACAATTAAAAAAATAGGTGAAAATGCCTTTATGGGTAATGTAGTTAAGCCTTATATTGATGACTACATTATAAGTATTAAAAAGACAAGAAATAGAATGGAAGGTAGAAGAAATAATATGACTATCTTCCCAATTGGTTTACTTGAGAGTGTTGAAAATATCTCAAATGATATTATTCAGGACCGTTCAAAGTACCACTATGGTCAAATTGATGCCTACGAGGGTGGAACAGTAACGCTAGATAAGCTTGATATTCCTTTTGCCTTCGATGGTGAAAAGATGATTTTAGCAATTTATTCTCAAAGTGAAAAGAAGGACTTCAAAATTGAAGTTACTGGTTCATCACGTAAAAAGATGGGCTTATATGAATATTCAGATCCAGATTTTTTAGCAGTAACATTTAATGTTTATGCTGGTGATGAAAATCTAGGTGAACAAACTATTAAGACACCATATTTAGAGGATGCTAAATTTATAATTGAAGATATCATTACTAAAGAAGATAGAGGTAATATCTATTTCTTAGTTGTTAGATGTGATTTATCTTGTTTTGGTAATGCTAATCCAAATTCTGAATTTAAATTTAATATTTTTGATGAATTAAAGGGTAAATATTTAGCTCAATATCAACGTTCATTAATATCTGAGGTTGTTTATAATGATATTATTGCTCAAATTGATTTTGAGGCAATTGATGCTTTAAAGAGCTATTTATCTCAGGTTATTGGTTCACCAATTTTAACATATGTTTTAAATATGTTTGATGCTTTAAATAATGATGAAGAATTTGAAGCTAAGGATAAATTAAATAAATATATGGATAATAATTTTAAGGGTATTTATAATTCTATTGGAAGTTTTGAAACCTTCGAGGAGGCTTGCTTTGGCTTAGATAAGGTATTAAATTACCTACCAAGACTTACAGGCTTAAAGCTTAATGAATTAAAGGATAAATATGGAATTTATCTATCTGATGATGAAGGAAATGAATTAACGCTTGCTGATATGAAGGCGTATAAGGAAGTTTTTGTTGAAAATGAATATAATTTTACATTATATGCAGATTACCTAAATTATATGTATCAATTAATGCAAAGAATGAATCAAGAATTTTCAATGAGAACTTATCAAGAGTAGTGAGGTGGTATTATGGCAAGACCTAAAATTGCGATATTATATGATTTTGATAAAACTTTATGTACAAAGGATATGCAGGAATATGATTTTATAACAAATCTTGGTATGACTGCATCTGAATTCTGGGGTGAGGCTGGTAAGGTAGCTCAAGAATATAAGATGGATAGAATTTTAGCCTATATGTATGTAATGGTTTTAGAATGTAAGAAAAAAGGTATTAAGCTAACTAAGGAATATTTAAAGAGCTGCGCTCAAAATATAGAATTTTATAAGGGTGTATCTGGTTGGTTTGAACGTATCAATGAATATGGTAAGGAAGCTGGAGCCGATGTAGAACACTACATCCTATCAAGCGGAAATACAGAAATCATTGAGGGTACATCTATAGCTAAAAACTTTAAAGAAATTTATGGCTGTAAATTTGTATTTGATGAAAATGGTGAGGCATGCTGGCCTGGTGTAGCAATAAACTATACTTTAAAGACTCAATTTATTCACCGAGTTTCTAAAAATGTTTTAGATATCACAAATGATTATGATTTAAATAAGCATAAATCTACAAGAAGAATTCCATTCCAAAATATGATTTATGTTGGTGATGGACAAACTGATGTTCCTTGTATGAAATTCATCAAGGAAAAGGGTGGAAAGACTATTGCTTTATATCCATCAACTAATGAAAAATCATCAGTGTTAGATTTAATTATGGATAATAGAGTAAATTTTGCATGTTTAGCTGATTATTCAAATGGTTCAACATTTGATAAGAGTGTTAAATTAATAATTGATAATATTGTAAATATTTCAAATTTAAACGAAAAAGAAGAAAAACAAATTGAAAAGATAAAGAAATCTATGGAGACCGTTGATGAAAATTAATTTTTTTAATCAAACAGAATATAAAATTAGAGAATATCAAAAGGTAATTGATTCAGTATTTAAGACAATTAATTCTAAAAAGACCTTCAATATAATTTTTGTTGATGAGAAGGAAATACAAAGAATCAATAAGGAATTTAGAAAAATAGATAAGGTAACAGATGTTATTTCATTCGCTTTAATTGATGATAAGGACATTGTTCAAACAAATGAATTAGGTGATATCTTTATCTGTGTAGAAAAGGCTAAGGCTCAAGCTTTAGAATATGGTCATTCAACAGATAGAGAATTTGCATTTTTAGCTGTTCATGGCTACCTACATTTATGTGGCTATGATCATCAAACAGAAGCTGAAGAAAAGGAAATGTTTAGCCTTCAAGAAGAAATTTTAACTAAGGCAGGTTTAACAAGATGAATATAGATTGGGATAATTTAGTAAATAAGGCTATCCATGGTAGAGATTTTGCTCATGCACCATATTCTAACTTTAAGGTTGGTGCGGCAGTTCTACTTAAAGATGGCAATATCATATTTGGTTGTAATGTTGAAAATGCTAGCTACCCAAATGGAAGCTGTGCTGAGACTACAACCCTAAATAAGATGATATCTGAAGGATATAAGAAGGAAGATGCTGTGGCTTTTGCGATTGTTGGTCAAGCAAAAAGACCAATTTCACCATGTGGATTATGTAGACAGGTTATGAGCGAATTACTTCCTCAAGATACACCAGTAGTCCTTTCTACACTTTCTAAGGAATATGTTTTTACAACAGTAGAAAAGCTACTTCCTTATTCATTTAATGATGGTGATTTATAATGGATAATTATAAATCTGGCTTTATATCAATAATTGGAAGACCAAATGTAGGTAAATCATCATTTTTAAATAAAATTATTGGTAAGAAAATAGCTATAACATCTGATAAGCCTCAGACGACAAGAAATAATGTTTTAGGTATTAAAACATATGATGATGCTCAAATAATATTTACTGATACTCCAGGTATTCATAAGGCTAAAACCTTACTTGGTAAAAGAATGGTTGATGCTTCATATAATTCCATTAACGACGTTGATGCAGTTATATTTATGACTACTCCAGTTAAGGAAGTATTAGAGGGCGATAAAATTATTTTAAATAATTTAAAAAAATATAAAAATCCAGTATTTTTAGTAATTAATAAGGTTGATCAATTAAAGAAATTTAACGACATTGATTTAACTATTGCTAAATATATGGATTTATATCCATTTGCTGGAATTTATCCAATTTCTGTATTAGAGGATAAAAATGTAGATATCTTAATTGAAGAAATAAAAAAGGCTCTACCATTTGGTCCTAAATTATATCCAGAAGATGAAATATCAGATCATTCTGAAAGATTCTTAGTTGGTGAGCTTATAAGAGAAAAAATCTTAAATTTAACAAAAGAAGAAATCCCTCATTCTATTGCGGTTGTAGTAGATTTATTTAAACAAAATGAGGAAAATGAAAATTATATCGACATTTACGCTACAATTTATGTTGAAAGATCCTCTCAAAAAAAGATTATTATCGGTAAGGATGGAGCCTTAATTAAAGAAATTAAGAATAAATCAATTGCGGATATTAAAAAGCTGATTGGTAAAAAAGTCCATCTTGATTTATGGGTAAAGATTCAAAAGGATTGGAAGGAAAAGGAAGATACCCTAAAGAAGCTTGGGTATAGTAAGGACGACTTTTAATGGACGAGTTTGAAGGTATTGTAATATCATCTATTGATTATAAGGAAAAATCAAAAATTGTATATCTTTATACGCCCTATGGTACTGATTCAATACTAGTCAAGGGGGCTAAAAAGTATAATCAATCATTACTTGATTTTACAACTACCCTAAATGAGGTAAAATACATTAAAACGAAGTCAAAATTACCTTCATTAATTGAATTTAGATTAATAAAAAGTCACTTTAATTTAACTGCAAATATTAATAAAATTAAAGCTATTCAGGTTATTTTATATCTATTAAAACAAATTCAAAATGATAATTATCATAATAAGATTTATAACTTTGTTATAAAAATTATTAATTATTTAGATGAATATGATAATTATAAGAAGGTATTAGCTCTATATTTAATTAAGATGCTTTATGTGTTTGGTATCAATCCAAGTCTAAATGAATGTGTAATATGTAAAAATAAAAATGACCTAGTCTTTTTTGATTTAAAAGAAGGTGGCTGTTATTGTAAAAATCATTCTATAAATTCTAATACTCCTAAGCTAAATATTTGGAAAGAATATTATTATGATAAAAAGGAATTTATAGAATATAGCGATTGTGATTTTAATCAATTATTAAATGATATTTTCACATATTATAATATTCATATGTCAATTAATTTAAATAATATAATGAATTAATTAAAAAAATGTTGAGTTTAATAAAATAAAAGATTATAATACTCCTAAAGGCGATGAGCTGGAGGAGTATTTTATTTTACTTTTATAGAGAGGATATGTTAGGTGGAAATATCTAGAGTAGGTAAAAAAAGGTAGCCAGGGAGCTTTATAGGTGAATTTTAGTAGCTTATAACGTTAATCAGCGTTAATGATAATGAAGAGCTAGATTATTTATAATTTAGAATAAAGGTGGTACCGCGGATTTATTCGTCCTTGAAAATTTATTTTTTGAGGACTTTTTTTATGCATTTAATTGGTCAAAAAATAAGAATTAGAGACTTAAACTTTAACGATGTCGATGATTTTTATGAATTTGGTAAAAATCCTAATATTGGTCCTATGGCAGGATGGAAACCATTCCCTAATAAGGAGGTGGCAAGGCGTATGCTTTCAAGCCTTATTTTAAATAAGGAGACATACGCTATTACTGAGGTTGACTCTAAAAAGCTGATAGGTACTATATCCATTTATAATAATGGTATTAGGAAATATAAATATGTTAAAAGCTTAGGCTTCTCTTTAGCTGAAGAATATCACAATAAAGGCTATATGACAGAAGCTGTTAAGCTTGTAATAAATTATGTTTTTACTAAAACAGACTGTGAGGTTTTGGAAGTAGGACATCACGTAGATAATTATGCATCAAAAAGAGTTATTGAAAAATGTGGATTTTATTATAATGGTCGCTTAGAAAAGTTTAAAGCATTATATGATGGTAGAGTAGTTGATGCTGATTTCTATTCAATGACCAAAGAGGATTATGAAAGGATGACAAGAAGATGAATAAAATTTTAAAACCAAAATATGATTTTAAAGAAGTTGAAGAAGGTAAATATGATTTTTGGCTAAAGGGTGGATTCTTTGAAGCTGGTGATCTATCTAAAAAGCCATATTCTATAGTTATTCCACCACCAAATGTAACTGGTAAATTACATTTAGGACATTCTTGGGATACAACTTTACAAGATATTATTATTAGAAGAAAAAGAATGCAAGGCTACGATGCTTTATGGCTACCTGGTATGGACCATGCTGGTATCGCAACTCAAGCTAAGGTTGATGCTAAGCTAAAGGAACAAGGCATCTCTAGATATGATATTGGAAGAGAAGAATTCTTAAAGGTTGCTTGGCAGTGGAAAAAAGAATACGCTAAAATTATTAGAAGCCAATGGGCAGCATTAGGACTTTCACTAGATTATACAAAGGAAAGATTTACTTTAGATGAAGGCTTAAATAAGGCTGTTAATTACGTTTTTATCACTTTATATAATAAAGGCTTATTATATCAAGGAGAACGTATTATAAACTGGGATTGTCAAGCAAAGACAGCTTTATCTAATATTGAGGTAGAGCATAAGGATGTTGAAGGTGCATTCTATTACTTTAAATATCCATTTGTTGATGGCAAAGGTTCTGTAACTATCGCTACAACTAGACCTGAAACTATGTTTGCTGACCAAGCAATCATGGTTAATCCAAAGGATGAAAGATATAAGGATTTAATCGGTAAAGAGGTTTATATTCCTGGTACTGATGTTAAAATTCCAGTTATTGCAGACGAATATGTAGATATTGAATTTGGTACAGGCTGTGTTAAGGTAACTCCAGCTCATGACCCTAATGACTTTGAGGTTGGTAAGCGTCATAATTTAGCTATGCCACTTTGTATGAATGATGATGGTACAATGAACGCTATGGCTGGAAAGTATGAGGGCATGGATAGATTTGAGTGTAGAGAGGCTTTAATTAAGGACTTAGAAAAGGTAGGTCTTTATGTTAAAACTGAGCCAATCGTTCACTCTGTAGGTCATTCAGAGCGTACAGGTGTAGTAGTAGAGCCTAGACTTTCTAAGCAATGGTTTGTTAAGATGGATGTTTTAGCAAAACAAGTATTAGAAAATGATGAGTATAGATTTGTTCCAGAAAGATTTAAAGGAACTCTTGAACACTGGTTAACTGATATTCAGGATTGGTGTGTATCAAGACAGCTATGGTGGGGTCATAGAATTCCAGCATGGTATAAAAATGATGAGGTAAAGGTACAGGTTGAATGTCCAGGTGAAGGCTGGGTACAAGATGAGGATGTACTAGATACTTGGTTCTCATCAGCATTATGGCCTTTCTCAACTATGGGTTGGCCAGAAAATACTGACATGTTAAAAAGATATTATCCAACAAACTGTCTAGTTACAGGCTACGATATTATTTTCTTCTGGGTAGCAAGAATGCTATTCCAAGGCATTGAATTTACTCATAAGGCACCATTTAAGGATATTTTAATCCATGGCTTAATTAGAGATAACCAAGGTAGAAAGATGTCTAAATCTTTAGGTAATGGTGTAGATCCATTCGATGTTATCGCTAAATATGGTACAGATTCACTACGTTATTTCTTAACAACAAATTCAGCTCCAGGATTAGATTTAAGATTTGATGAAACTAAGATTGAATCAAGCTGGAATTATTTAAATAAGATTTGGAATATTTCTAGATATGTTATGATGAACTTAGGTGATGATTATAAGGAAACAAAGATTGAAAAATCAAAGCTTAACTTACCATCTAAGTGGATTTTATCTAAGCTAAATAAGGTTATCGAAAATGTTGATTACAACATGGAAAAATATGAATTTGGTGAGGCTGCAAGAACACTTTATACATTCGTATGGGATGATTTTGCATCTTGGTATGTAGAAATTTCAAAGGTTGATTTATCATCTGATGATGAGGCTAATAAGCAAATGACTAAGAATGTATTAGTTTATGTATTAAAATCTATCGTTAAACTACTACATCCATTTATTCCATTTATCACAGAAGAAATTTATCAAACTCTTCCACATGAGGAAGCATCTATTACAATTTCTAAATGGCCAGAAGTTAATAAAGAATTTGATGATGATTTAGCTGTTGAATCAATTGATTCATTAATTGAAATTATCACATCAGTTAGAAATGAAAGAGCTAAAGCTAATAAGGCTCCAAAGGAACCTATTACAATTTCAATTTATGCAAAGGATCAAAAGACTCTAGATACAATTAATTTAACATCAATTTATCTAACCAAATTTACTAATCCAAAGGAATTAAAGTTTATTACTGAGCCTTTAGAATCAAAGGGCAATGTAGTAGTTGTTATGAAGCATTCTACAATTTATATTCCTTCATCTGATTTAGTTGATATTAATGAGGTTATTAAGAAGCTAGAAGCTGACTTATTAAAGCTTGAAAATGAGCTAAAGAGAAGTAAGGCAATGTTATCAAATGAGGCATTTATTGCTAAAGCACCTCAAGCTAAGATTGAATCTGAAAAGGCTAAGCAAGAAACTTATTTGAAGCAATATGAAGAGGTTAAGAAGGCATTAGCCGAAATTAAAGAATAATGTTTAATAATATTGATGATGCCATTAACTGGCTTTATAATCAAAAAAAATTAGCTAGAAGAGAAAATCTAGATAGAATTAAAAGATGTGTAAGTGAGCTTGATATTAAGCTAGATTATAAAATTATTCACGTCGCTGGAACTAATGGTAAGGGCTCTTGCTGTAACTATATAAAAAATATTTTGAAGCATACAGGTAAGCATGTAGGTATGTTTACCTCCCCTTATTATTTATTCTTCAACGAAAGAATAATGATTAATGATAGATATATATCTAATGCTGAAATCCTAAATTATGTTAATTATTTATATGATTATTCAAGATCATATTATGATAAATATAATGATGTAATTCCATTTTTTGAGCTTACATTACTTATGGCACTTTTATATTTCCAGGATAGAAATATCGATTTAGCTATAATTGAATGTGGTCTTGGTGGAAGACTAGATTCAACTAATTTTATAAATTCTAATCTATCAATTATTACAAATATCGGCTATGATCATATGGCTCAATTAGGCAATACCTTAGAAGAGATAGCTTCTCATAAATTAGGTATTGTTAAACAAGATGGCTATTTATTAACTGCTGTTGATGATAACTTAATGCCTTTATTTAATAATTATTGTAATAATTTAAATGCGAAAATATTAAATGTAAATTCAAATGTAAAAGATATTAAATTATCTACTAAAACTGAATTTAGCTATAAAAATAACAATTATATTGTTAATCTACTTGGCTCATATCAAGCCTATAATGCCGCACTAGCTATAGAGGCTGCAAAATTTATCGAACCAAATATTGAAGAAGATTTAATTAAATTTGGCTTAGAAGAAACTAAGATACCTGGTAGATTTGAGTATTTAAAGGATAATGTTATTATCGATGGAGCTCATAATATTTCAGCGATAAATAATTTAGTTGATAACATTAAAAAAATGTATGATAAGAAGGTAAAAATTGTCTTTTCAGCCCTTGCTGATAAAGCATATGATAAAATGCTTAAGAAGCTTGATGAAATAGCTTTAAGGTACTATTTTACCACTATTATTGATACTAGAGCCTCTGATGTAAATGTGTTTAAAAAAGCTACTAATATAGAATCTATATGCTTTAATGATATTAATGAATGTATCGATGTGGCATTAAAGGAATTAAAAGATGATGAAATCTTATTAGTAACTGGATCAATTCATTTTATATCAATGGCAAGAAATTTAATAAAAAAATAAAATATTTCAAAAAAATTTTAAAATTTCCTCTATTATTATATGGAGGAATTTTTTTATGAATAAATTATTACCTAGAGAAAAAATAATAAATGATGGTGCTAATAATCTTTTAGATAGTGAGCTTATAGCTATAATGCTTGGGACAGGAACAAAGGAAGAAAATGTCTTTGAGCTAGCTGATAGGCTAGCTAAGGAGATTGGTTTAGAAAAGCTAATGGATATGAATTTTTATGAGCTTAAAAATATAAATGGTATTGGTAAAGCTAAAGCTACAAAGCTTTTAGCGTGCTTTGAAATTGCTAAAAGATATATGGTAAGAAAAAAAGAGAAGAATGTAATATACTTGCGTTCAACAAATGAAGCATATGAATATGTTAAAAATGATTATTTGTTATTACAATATGAGGTAGTTATTGCTATATACGTAGATTCTCAGCTTGGAATTATTAAAAAAATTATATTTGATAATTTTGAAGGAACTCGTGCCTTTTTTCCATTTAGAAAAATTGTAAAGCAGGCTATAGATTATTCAGCTCATGGAATATTTATATTTCATAATCATCCATCAAATAATTTAAAGCCATCAGAAAGTGATATTGATGTTACCTTTCAATTAAAGACAGTTTTAGCTAATGTAGGTGTAGTACTTTTAGACCATATAATAGTAGGTAAAAATAGTTATTTTTCCTTTGCTGAACATAAATATTTATAATATTAGAAAAAAAGTAATTTTTTTATACATTTTGGTTGTTTCTTGTGATATAATTTAGTTAGTGAAACGTTTTCAAGAAAGGAATTTAATATTATGGACGCAAGCAAAATTAGAAATATTGCGGTGTTGGGCCACCAAGGAAGCGGTAAGACTTCTTTAGTGGAGGCCCTATATTCAACTGCAATGAACGCAACAAAAGGAAGCATTGAGAAAGGAACCACTATATCTGATTATTTACAAGAAGAAAAAACAAGATTATCATCAGTAAGATTATCTGTTGTTCCTCTTGAGTATGAAGGATATAAGATGAACTTAATAGATGTACCTGGTAATGACGATTTTATTGGAGAAGCTATTTCAGCTTGTAGCGTTGTTAAGGGTGCTGTTTTAGTTATAGATGCATCAAGTGGTGTAGAAGTAGAAACTGTTAAGCACTGGAACATGCTTAGAAAGAAAAATATACCTACATTAATCTATGTTAATAAGATGGATAAAGATGATGTTCATTTCGATAAGGTTTTCGATCAAATTCAAGAAAGACTAGGAAAAAATGCAATTCCATTCTCTTATCCAATGGGTCATAATGATTCATTCGATGGATTTGTAAATATCGTTACTTTAAAAGCTAGAAAATATAACGGTAAGACTTGTGAAGATGCTGAAATTTACGATGACAAGAAACAAAAGGTTTTCGAGCTTCACAATACAATGGTAGAAGCTGTTGCTCAAACATCTGAAGAGTTATTAGATAAATTTTTCGGTGGTGAAACTTTAACTCATGAAGAAATTCAAAAAGGTTTGAGAGATGGTGTATTAAATGGTGAATTAATTCCAGTATTAGTTGGATGTGCAACAAAGAATATTGGTATTCATACAGCTTTACAAATGTTTGTAGATTATATGCCAAATCCAAGCGATTTAAATCCTATTATCGCTAAGGATGAAAAGGGTAATGACGTAGAAATTAAGACTAACGATTCTGAGCCATTTAGCGCTTTAGTATTTAAGACTACTGTTGATTCATTTAGTGGAACAACTAATATCTTCAAGGTAAATTCTGGTACTGTTAGTGTTGGTGATGAAGTTTATGTACCAAATCTAGGTAAATCTATAACTGTTAACCAATTATTTAGTCTCTGTGGTGGTAAGCAAACTGCAGTTCAAAAGATTACAGCAGGTGATATTGGTGCAATTAATAAGATTGATGGTTTATTAACATCAATGACATTATGTTCACCTAAAAATAAGGTTAAATATCCTGAAATTGAATTCCCTACAGCTGTTTACTATAAGGCTTTAGTTACAAAATCTAAAAATGATGATGATAAGCTAGGTACAGTTTTAGCTAAGATTATGCTAGAGGATAAATCAATTGAGGTTAAGAGAAATGTTGAAACTGCTCAATTATTAATTGGTTCTTTAGGATTAGGTCACTTAACATATATCTTAGAAAGAATGAAAAATTCTTATAAGCTAGATGTAGATACTGCTGATTGTAAGATTGTTTATAGAGAAACAATTAGAGGTAAAGCTACAGGTGATGGAAGATATGTTAAGCAATCAGGTGGTTCAGGCTTCTATGGTGTAGTACAAATGGATTTCGAACCAGCTCCAGAAAATAATTTCACTGAAGAAGTATTTGGTGGTGCAGTACCTAAAAACTATTTCCCTGCAGTAGAAAAGGGCTTCTATGAGGCTTGTGAAAAGGGCTTACTTGCAGGTTTCCCAGTTATTGGTGTACATGCATGCTTAAAGGATGGTAAATACCACCCAGTAGATTCAAACGAACTTGCGTTCAAGATGGCAGCAATCTTAGCATTTAAGGATGCTTATATGAAATGTAACCCTGTAGTACTTGAACCAATCATTAAGATTGTTGTAACAGTACATACAGATGATGTTGGTACTATTATTTCAGACTTAAACACTAGACGTGCTAAAATCGTTGGTATGGATATAAATTCAGTTAAGGATCAAAAGATTACAGCTTTAGTTCCAGAATCAGAAATATTAGAATATGTAAATGATCTAAAGAGTATGACTCAAGGTTCAGGTTACTTTAATAGAACTTTCGATAGTTATGAACAAACGCCAGCCTATATTCAAGAAAAGATATTAAAGGATGCCCAAGCTGCATAAAAAATTAAAGGAATGTCAAAATTGACATTCCTTATTTTTATAATATAATAATGCTTGAGGTTTTATTATGGAAAATGATGTTAAAGAATTAGCAAGAAGATATAGAAAAAATTCAAAAATAGCTGCCTGGGTATTAACCATTATTGTTGGTATTATAGGAATTGTTTTAATTTCGTTAGGCACATATTTTATTATTAGGTATTACAATTCAAATACTACTATGTTAATAGTAGGAATTGTTATGGCTACCTTAGCTTTAATTGATATTTATATTTGTGTTAAGTTTATAAAGCATACATATAAATCAATGAAGATGATACCTGATAAGGTAGCAGCTGCTAAATATATGAAGATTAATGGAATAAAAAAATAAGGTCAGCGACCTTATTTTTATTTTGCATCCTCCATTGATTTCATAACAGCTCTTACTTGCTTTTCAGAAGGAGTTCTACCCATTTGAGCGAACATTGCACGAATCATATTTTCGTTAATAGGTGGGTTTTTCTTCAATTGCTTAGCAAATAACTTTCTAACTATTATAAATGTTACAATTGCAGTAACAACGATTGCGATAAGAATTAATACTATACATTGCCATATTTCCATCATAATAATCACCTCAACTTACGTCCTTTTCATTTTACAATAAAATACTACATTATTCAAGGTGATTAAAAGTAATAAATATAATAAAATTCAAATAGTTAGACTAGACAAACCTAATATTCAAATGCTAAAATAAAATTACTAAAGTCAAAGGAGGAATTGTCTTATGCCTAGAAAAGTAACAGATGCATGTATCGGATGTGGTGCATGTGCAGCTGAATGTCCTGTAAGTGCTATTACAGTAGAAGATGTTTCTACTATTGATGCTAGCATTTGTATCGACTGTGGTGCATGTCAAGGAGTTTGTCCTGTAGACGCAATCGTTGAAGAATAATTTATTTTAAAAAGCAAGAAAAAAGAAAAAGGAGATTTAAATCTCCTTTTTTTCTTCTATTTTTTTCTTCTTAAAACTGTGTTCAGTACCATTTGCAAGCCTTTTATAATTAGCTATATGCTTATATAGTATTAGACAGCCTACTATTGAATATAGGCAACATACAATTAATCCTGGATTTGATATGAAGTAATCAAAAAATGTAGTTGATTGAATACCTATAGCGTATAATACCCAAGCTGATATTAAAACTGTAAATGTTGCAAAAGTAGAAGCTAGTGATACGTAGCCTGTTGTATAAAAAATAATACCAAACATTATTAAGCATAACAAAGCAGGAATTGGTGTTAATATTAATACTACACCAAGTGATGTAGCAACAGCCTTTCCGCCTTTGAAATTTAAGAATATAGAAAAAGAATGACCTAAAATTGCGGCAACACCATAATATACATATTCAATTGGTGTAGTCCAAATATTTAAAGCATCTAAGCTCTTTAAAATAATTATTACAAGCATTCCTTTAAACACATCAAAGAAGAATACTAAAAAGCCTGTAGGCTTTCCTAAAACTCTAATTGCGTTTGTGCTACCTATGTTTTTAGAGCCGTGCTTTCTAATATCGATACCTTTAATTGCCTTACCTAGGATAACTCCAAAAGGAATTGAACCAACTAGATAGGAAATTACTAAAAACATAGTTGCGAGTAATGAGTTTGTTGCATTTACGAAAAACAATTCAATCATCTCCCAATTTAATTCTTTTTAATTATATTTTAATATAGAAAAAAAGTAAAGAATTTAAGAAAGAAAATGGCGCTAAATTGTTGAGAAAAGGCTTTCTTTATGCTATTATTTATATGTTAAGGGTTTGGTGATTTTTGATGCGGAATAATACGTATAATGATGACTCTATAACCGTCTTAGAAGGTTTAGAGCACGTTAGAAAACGTCCTGGTATGTACATAGGCTCAACAGATGAACGTGGACTTCACCATCTAGTATGGGAAATCGTAGACAATTCTATCGATGAAGCCTTGGCAGGATATGGAAAGGAAATAGTTATCACAATTAATAATGATAACTCAATTACTGTAGAAGATAACGGTAGAGGTGTACCATGTGGTACCCATAAGACCGGAAAAAATACAATGGAAATAATTTATACACAGCTTAATGCTGGTGGTAAATTTGGTGGTGGAGGATATAAGACATCTGGTGGTCTACATGGTGTAGGTGGATCAGTTGTTAATGCTTTATCAAGCTATATGGTTGTAACATCATGTAGAGAAGGTAAAATCCATCAAATGAAGTTTGAAGATGGTGGTAAAAAGGTTTCTCCAATGGTAATTTTAGGAGATACAAAAAAGACTGGAACAACAGTTACCTTCAAACCAGATCCAAAGGTATTTACTACTACAATTTATAATTATGAAACAATTAAAACAAGAATAAGAGAAAGTGCCTTTTTAATTAAGAATCTAAAGATGATTCTTAAGGATAAGAGAACTAATAAGAGTGAATCATTCGTTTATGAAAATGGCATTTCAGAATATGTTGCTTTTATGGATGAGGGAAAAACTGCCCTTCATGATGTAGCATATTTTGAAGGAAATTATAATATTTACGATGCTAAAGAAACTATCGAGGTTGAAGTAGCATTACAATTTATAAATGCTTTCCAAGAAAAGATTGTATCATTTGTTAACAATGTTAAAACTGTTGATGGTGGTTCTCACGAAACAGGCTTTAAGACTGCTTTAACAAAAGCATTTAACGACTATGCTCACAAATTTAATGTAATTAAGGCTAATCAAAATCTAGAAGGTACAGATATTAGAGCTGGTATTACAGCTGTTGTATCTGTTAGAATTGGCGAAAAGCTTTTGGAATTTGAAGGCCAAACTAAGGGTAAGCTTGGTACACCTGCAGCTAAGACAGCCGTTGATTCAGTTGTTTATGATAAGTTATCTTATTATCTACTTGAAAATAAGACTTTAACTGAAACAATTATTAAAAAGGCTTTAAAGGAAGCTGAAGCTAGAGAGGCAGCAAGAAAAGAAAGAGAGAAGATTCGTCTTGATAAGAAGGATAAGGGCGAAAAAAATATTTCAGCAAAGCTTGCTCCAACAAGTGAAAAGAATAAAGAAATTAATGAGCTTTATATAGTTGAGGGTGATTCAGCCGGTGGTTCTGCAAAGTCAGGAAGAGATAGACGCTTCCAAGCTATATTACCTTTAAGAGGTAAGGTTTTAAATACTGAAAAGGCAACTTCTGAATCAGCTTTAAAGAATGAAGAAATCGCAACTATGATTTATACAATTGGTGCGGATTATGGTCCATCATTTGATTTAAAGAAATGTAATTATAAAAAGATTATAATTATGACCGATGCCGATGATGATGGTGCACACATTCAAGTATTACTATTAACTTTCTTCTTTAGATATATGAGACCACTTGTAGAAGATGGAAGAATTTATTTAGCCCTACCTCCTCTATTTAAGATTACAAAAAGAGGTAAGACTGAAGAAGTAATCTACGCTTATACAAATGAAGAAAAAGAAGAAATATTAGAAAAATGTAATTGTCCAACAATAGTTCAAAGATATAAAGGTTTAGGTGAAATGAACGCTGACCAATTATGGGATACTACTATGAATCCTGAAACTCGTACTCTAATTCAGGTTAAATTAGAGGACTTTGAGGATGCTGAAAGTCAAATTGAAGTATTGATGGGTAATGATTCAACAAGAAGACGTGACTGGCTTGAAAACCATGTTAAATTTACTCTAGAAGAGGAGGAAATCTAATCATGGCTAAAGAGAAGAAAACAGATATTAAAAAGAAGCTAGATATGTTCATGAATGAAACATTCCAGCAAGAAAAACTAGAAACAGTTTTAGGTGATAGATTTGGAAGGTATTCTAAATATATTATCCAAGAACGTGCTATTCCAGATATTAGAGATGGCTTAAAGCCAGTTCAAAGAAGAATATTATATGGTATGAGTGAGTTAAAGCTTACTGCCAATTCATCATACAAAAAGTGTGCGAGAATTGTCGGTGAGGTTATGGGTAAATATCACCCACATGGTGACTCATCTATCTATGATGCGATGGTACGTTTAAGCCAAGATTGGAAGATGGGTGTTACTTTAATTGATATCCATGGTAACAACGGTTCAATCGATGGTGACGGTCCAGCCGCAATGCGTTATACAGAAGCTCGTATGAGCAAAAACGCAGAATATTTATTAAAGGATATCGACAAGAATACTGTACCATTTATTCCTAACTTCGATGAGGAGGAGGTTGAACCAACTGTTCTACCTGCAAAATTTCCTAATTTATTAGTAAATGGTGCGATGGGTATTTCATCTGGTTATGCTACATATATTCCACCTCATAATTTTAATGAGGTAGTTAATGCGACTATAGCTAGAATTGATAATCCTAATATGACAGTTGATGACCTACTAGAAATTATGCCAGGTCCAGATTTACCTACTGGCGGTATAGTTCAAGGTAAGGAAGGAATTAGAGAGGCTTTCTTAACTGGTGCTGGAACTGTTGTAGTTAGATCTAAATATGAATATGAAGAAATGGCTCCAGGCCAACAAAGAATAGTTATAACTGAAATTCCATATGATACATTTAAGTCTAAAATTGTAGAAAAAATGGAGGATTTAAGACTTCAAGGAAAGCTACCTGATGTTATTGAATCAAGAGATGAATCTGGTCGTGATGGCTTACGTATCGCTGTTGATTTAAAGAAGGGTGCTAATGCTGAAGCTATCGTTACATATTTATTTAAGAATACAGATCTACAAATTAATCTAAATTATAATATGGTATCTATTTGTGATAAGAGACCTATGAGACTTGGTATAATACCAATTTTAGATGCTTATATCGACCATCAAAAGGTTGTTATTACAAATAGAACAGATTATGAATTAACTAAGGCTACAAAGCGTCTACATATCGTAGAGGGCTTATTAAAGTTAATTACTGTATCTGATGAAGTAATTGCAGTAATTAGAAAATCTAACGGTAAGGCTGATTCTAAAGCTAATATCATTAAAGAATTTGATTTTAGTGAAGAACAAGCTGAAGCTATCGTTATGATGCAATTATATAAATTAAATAGACAGGATGTTGAAGCACTTCAACAAGAAGAAAAGGAATTAAATGCTAATATAGCTAAATATAATAAGATTTTAGGCTCAGAAAAGGAATTATTAAAGGTAATTAAAAATGAGCTTAATGAAATGAATCAGCTACTTACATGTCCTAGAAGAACTGTAATTGAAGAGGAGGTTTCTTCATTAAAGATTGATGAAACTGATTTAATTACTAAAGAACAGGTAATGGTTAGTGTATCTAAGGAAGGATATATTAAGAGAGTAACATTAAAATCTTATAATTTATCTAAGATTAATTTCTTAAAGACAGATGACTCAGTATTATATCTAAAGGAAGTATCAACACTAGATATCCTTCTAATGTTTACTAATTTAGGTAATTTCATATACCTACCAGTATATAAGATACCTGAGGTAAAAATGAAGGATACAGGTGCGTTTATCAATTCTTTAGTAGCGACTGAGCCAAAGGAAAAGATTATCGCATGCTTCAACATTGAAGAATTTAATGATGCTAAATCTGTATTATTAGTTTCAAGACTAGGAAGTATTAAGCAGGTATTATTATCTAATTTCGTATTAAGTAGATATTCAAAGCCTGTAAGAGCTATGAAGCTAGTAAATGGTGATGAGCTTGTTGCGGCAGATATAATTGCTGATCCACTTGAGGTAATGCTATTTACATCAATGGATGAGGCTATAAGATTTAGAGCTTCAGACATTCCTCTTTATGGTACAGGTGCTGGTGGCTTAAAAGCTATGAACCTAAAGCCAAAGGATGAGGTTGTATCAGGTTTCTATTGTAATAAGGAAGATGATTTCTTACTTTTAACATCAAGATCAACATTAAAGAGAATGAGAGTTACAGATGTTTTATTATCTAAGCGTGCTAGAAGTGGTATGAAGGTAATAAAGCTATTAAAATCAAATCCATATTTAATAATTGATGCTAAAAAGCTTACACCAAATCAATATAAAGAAAATGTACTTATAAATTTAATGTATAAGAACGGAAATGACAGTGTAGAGGCTTTTTCACTTAAATATAATGTCTCAGACACGGGAAGACAAATAACGCCTTCATCAGCCGATTTAGGCTATTTAGTGGGCATGAACCTACCAGATCCACAAGAGCCAGATAAGGCAGTATCACCTGATTATTTAACTGAAGAGGTTAAAACATTATTTGATCAATTAGATTCAGGAGATATTGAAGAAGAAATCAAGGTTACAAAGGCAGATATTAAAAAAGCTGATATCCTAAGTGAGCTTGATGCTATCTTAGCTAAAGAAAATAAAGGCTCATCTATGTTAAATAATACTATATTTGATGAAGATGATGAGAAGAAGGAAAAAGAAATAAAATATAAGAAAGTTTCTTTATTTGATGACTAAAAAGTAGAAAACAAACAAGAAAATCAAGAATAAAGTAGTTTAAAACAGTCCCTAATTTCAAAAATTAGGGGCTTTTTTTAACTTTTAAGAGCTTTCTAATAAAAAAATGAATAAGATACTTGAAATTTATAAAAAAAGGCTTATAATGGCTAATACAACATTTCTTGAAAAAATACTGGTTTTATAATATAATTATAAAGAAGTAAAATTTGCGATTACATTTAGCAAAAGGTGATTTTTATGAAACTGAAAAATAATAAAGTAAATAATAAAAATCAACAAAATAATGTAGAAGAGATTTTAAAATCCCAAGAGGAAGAAAAAATCGATCTATATAGTATGGAAGTTGCTGTTGAAAGAGTTGAAGGCGGTTTAGTTGGTACTCTTAGAATTGATAATGATATCAATAAGCCTATCTTCAAAAAAGGTGATTTAGTCACATTGCGACGACCTAACAGACTACAAATTAAGGATTTCGTATTATACGAGTCGCACGGAGAGTATTTTTTAAGAAGAATTATTAAATTTGTTGAAGATGATATTTATGTTGCAGGTGATCATGAACATGAATACCATATAATTAGACAAAGTGATGTTGTTGCTAAAGTAATCTCAAGACAAAGAAAATTACAAAATTTAAGTTTTGCATTAACTCCAAAGAAAAAATTCTATACCTTCAAAAAGGTTAATCTTGCTAAGCTAAGACTTGGTAATAGAGTTACTAACTACGAACAAGAAATTAATGATGAATCGCTTGAGCTTGCAGCACTAGCTGCTGAAAAGCAAGCACAAGAGGCAAAACAACAATATAAATACGATTTTGACCTTGATACTGACCTACAATCATTTATTAATCCAGACACTCTTGTTATGGAAATTAAAAATGCTATGGCTGGTAATCCAGATGAAGTTGGTGAAGAGGAAGAAATTCAATATGTCGATGAAGAAGGCAACATCATTAATCCTGAGGATATAGAAGATGAGGAAGAGGAAGAACAAATAGAGTATGTCGATGAAGAAGGTAATGTAATTGAAGTCGATGAAGAGACTTTAGCAGAGCAAGAAGCTGCTGAATATACCGAAGATGATACTTTAGATGAATCTTCTGACGAATCTAAAGAATAAGATGATTTAAGGTGGAGTTTTTACGCTCCACCTTTTCTTATAAGTCAAAAAAAATATTTCAAAGGGCATCTAGTTAAGCATACTAGATAAAATAATAAAGTAAAATAAAACAAATAATATAATTAAACATCAATGACAATTTTAAAAACTATTTTGATAACGAAATATTTTAAGTTAAATAAAGAGGTTTTAGAATTTAAATAAATAACAAAAGAAAGAGGTAAAAAAATAATGAAAGTGTTGTTAAATGGCCAAGAAATGTATTTTGACCAACCAACAAGAATCTATGATATGTATGACTTTAGCGACAAGAAATACATCGCTGCTAAGGTTGATAACAGAATCAGAGAATTGGCATATATAGTCACAAATGATGCCACAATAGAATTGCTAGATTTGACAAATTCAGATGCTGCACGGTTATATCAAGCTACGCTTAGATATTTAATCCATATGGCAACATACAAGGTATTTCCAAATGCTAGATTAATTTTTGATTATAGTGTATCAAGAGCTATATTTGCTAGAATTGAAGGATTAGATCATGACTTCATGCAAGAAGACCTAGATTTAATCGAAAAAGAGTTGAAAAAAATAATCGCTGCCGATTATAAGATCAACAGAAATACTATTACAAAACAAGAAGCAATTGACTTCTACACAAAGATTGGAGAAACAAGTAAGGTTGAAGTAATTAAGTATAAGCCTGAAGATACAGTTCATATTTATGACTGTGCAGGATATAAGAATTATATGTTTGGTTACATGTTATATTCTACAGGCTATATAAAGGATTATAATCTGAGATTATATAGTCCAGGATTCTTAATTTCTTATCCAAGAGCTGAGTGTGGTGGAAAGATTCCTTCATTTAGTGATGAAAAGGTATTTAGATTAACACTAATTAAGGCTGCAAACTGGGCTAGAATTAGTAAGGCTGAAACTTTAGCTGAATTAAATAATATTGTAAAGAATGGTAAGGCTTTAGAGTTTATCAATATCTGTGAGGCAAAGCATAATAGACAGCTTTCAGAGCTTGGTGCTGATATTCAAGCAAATATTGATACTACAAAGCTTATCTGTGTAGCTGGTCCATCATCAAGTGGTAAGACTACATTTACTAATAGATTAAGAATTGAATTGATGTCTAGAGGTATCACTCCTTTAATGATAAGCTTGGATAATTTCTATAAAAATCCAAAATTATGTCCTATAGGACCTGATGGAAAACCAGATTTTGAAGATATTGATGCTTTGAATAGAAAGTTTTTAGATGAATGTATCTATAAGCTAATTAGTGGAGCTGAGGTTAAATTACCAATATATGATTTTACTACATCTACAACTTCATACATGCCACCTGTAAAATTATCAAAGAATCAGGTTATCATGATTGAAGGTATTCATGCGTTAAATGATAAATTAACTCCATCAATTCCAGAATCATTAAAATATAAGGTATATATCGCACCGCTTGGACAATATAGAATTGATGATTATAATCCAATTAGTATCTCTGATATTAGATTATTAAGAAGAATTGTAAGAGACTATATGACTCGTGCAACTGATTGTGAAAAGACATTATCATTCTGGAAATCTGTAAGAGCAGGAGAATTTAAGTGGATTTATCCATATCAAAATGATGCTGATTTCGTATTTAATTCAGAGCTTACTTATGAGCTTTGTGTACTAAAAAAATACGCTTTACCGCTACTAAATGAAGTTAAAAAAGATTCTCCAAATTACATAGCTGCAACACGTCTAACTAGCTTCTTAAAATACTATTTAGATATTAGTGATAAGTGGATTCCTTGTAACTCTGTTTTAAGAGAATTTATAGGCGGATCAATCTTCTATACAGACGATAAAATTTAAGGACTGAAAAGTCCTTATTTTTTTACTTAAAATAGTCGAAAATAATAGCTTAAAAAATTGAAATAAAAATGTAGTTTTGGTATAATTTTTAGTGAGGTAAAAATCATATGGGATGTTTAGAAAAAATTGAAAATTCAATATATCCAAATGACCTGGTTATGGACTTAACTAAACTATACCAATTTAAGGGAAAAGACTTCTATTATGAAGAGGTTTTGAAACAGCATTTGAACGGTTTAGTTAATTGTACAATAGAGCGAGATGTATACTTTTTTTCAAAAATTTTAAGGTTAGATGTCAATGAAAATAGGATGAGACTTTTGATAAAAAAAGACTCAAATCCTAAAACAAAAGATGAACATGTAGTTAAAAATTTAAAAGAAATTTTTACACTAATTCAAAGTAAAGGAACGGGTATTGAGCTTACAACAAACGAGTTCATACAGCTAGCATCTAGGATGTTTAAGAACTATAAAAGGGTTGATTATAAGGAAGATACAGTCCGTGTACAAGAAAATATTTTAACTGTAGAAAAGAAAGTTTTTAGAAGAAAATACCTTGAAGAGGAATTGAATACCTACGCAAAAATGCTAGAAACTAAGAAGGCAGAAATCACACTTTTGTGTACTAAGTTTTACATAGATATTTTGAACTTTGATCTATATACAGACTTCAGTAATGAGATATCACTTTTGATACTTTACTGCTTACTTTATAGAGAAAGATTTAATGTATTTAAGTACATAAGCTTCTTCGAAAAGTATTATGAAAATGAAGAAGAATTTAAGAGCCTAGAAGCTAAAGCTAGCTTGAACTGGGAAACTGGATATAATAAGACAGACGCACTAAATAACAAGATTATAGAAATTTTACTTGAATCATACATGGAAGTTGAGAAAATGGTTCAAGACACTGATTTTGACAAAAATCTTAAAAAGATAGATAATGTCAAGTCAGCAATATTAAGACTTCCACAGACATTTACTAAAGCAGACATTAAACGGCAATTCGGCCATATCTCAGAATCAACTCTTAATAGAGCACTTGATGAATTAAAGAAAGAAAACAAAATTGTATCTAACGGAACAGGCAGATCAGCCACTTGGAACCGTATCGTATCATCTGAGATATTTACTACAAAAACAAAGCAAATGACATTATTTGAACTTGAAGAAGGAAATGAGGACTAAAAGTCCTTATTTTTTTGCCAAAAATAAATAGACATAAATAATGTATAATAAAAAACCAACAATTATCAAGTGAATAAATTAATGAAAATGAAATGAAAATTTTAACTAGACATAAATTCTGGATACATGGGATATATAATACAGCTGTAAAAAGAAGAGGAAGCTCTATAAGCTTTTAGATGTCAGAAGCTGCTGATCCTTATAATATATATAGTATAAGTTTAAATATACATAAATAATGTATAAATAATAAAATGACATAAAAAAGCATTAAAAATCGATTTTTAGAGTATTATATATGTTTTTAAAGAGAAAAAGGAGAAGAATCTGAAGCTTAAAAAAGCAATACTCGTGCTCTAGGGATGTAAAACATGAGCTAAAAAGTGCTATTTTCATTCATTTTCATAAAATTTGCAAAAAAGGGATATATAGCCAAACAATAGTAGAAGAAGTAGAACGAAGAAGATCCTGGAAGATATTTCAAAAGCCTTTAAAAGCTTCCTATTGTAATCTATGAGCAAATGAACGACCGAAGCAGATAAATGCCTTAAAAAGGATTTTTCGATGGTTGAGAGATTTTCTCAAAAAACGCTAAACATACTCAAACCACTACTTTTGATACAGTTTAGAAGTAGAATAATGGCTTAAAATCGCCAATAAACATACTCAAAACTCATTTTGAATATAATTTAAACGCCTTTTTCCTCACTTCTTTACATCTAATTAAGTTATCATAATAAATATTATGTAAACCAATTAAAAGTGGCTAAACTATGCGGAGATATCGATTTGTGTGAATATTGTCACTTATGCACTTTTCACTCTATCGCTTAAAATGGCTTGAAATAAAGGAAATCAAACGCTTACACACCTAGATGACTGATTATCCAGTTATCCACATTTGGATTTCTAGGGTGTCTACAGATTCATATAAATTGTAGGATTTTAATATATGTAGTTTTTAACTATAAACATATTCAAAATCGAATCCTTGAATATCAATTTTTAAGATTTTTGATTCTTGCATGCTTAAAGACCTCTATTTTTAAACGAATCGATTAAGACAATTGGCCACAAAAAGCTTTCTCGATCTCTCGTAGAACGCTATGAAAATTTTTTCATGAAAATGAATGAAAATGACCACTTTTATCTCTAGGTCAGAAACTTTCAAAAATTATCTAGTTTTTAAAAATGCAATTATTTATATTTTTATTTATAATATAGTATTTAATACTAGATACTAATCGAAATTATTTTTTCTATATTCTCTTTATAGTGCCCGTTTGTATCACGCATCGAAAATCGCTTTTACGTATGATTGTCCATCTCGATTCGTATTACAAAAATGGTTATATAATTCTTAATTATACAAAATGTTATTTTATAAAATCTATTTATTAATACTAGTTATAAGAGTTTTGAAAAACTCTTCCTTTCTGAAATATTTTACTTGCTCTATACATATAATAGTATCTATATATAATTGTTTATTTTATCTTTTGTTGATATTATTTATCTCTTTTCTAGAATCATATATCTTTAAAATTTAACTAGTTATTTCTTCTTTTATATAGACCTTTTTAACGCATGGATGATCCACTCTATATAGCAAATTATTTCGACTATTAACTCGTTTTTAAAAATCTTTTATCTATGCTTAAATATCTACTTAAATATTTATTTGTATTCTTTTATCTAGTTTTTAAAACTATTTGTGTTTTGAAATTTTTTGCATAAGAAAAGAGCTCTATAGACTAGCTATAAAGCTCTTATTATTTGTTATTATTTTGCTTCTTGGAAGATCTTAATTGCGAATTCCTCATCAACTGTAACTATATCTTTTAATACTCTTTTACCTTTGAACATTGCATTGTTAGCAAGCTCTTTAAAGTCCTTTTCTGATACACCTAATTCAGTAAGTGTAGTAGGCATTCCAATTGCTTTAAAGAACGATTTTGTCTCTTCAATCGCTCTTAAAATATCAGCCTCTACATCGTTTGTTTTTTCAACTTCCATTACTTCATATGCGTATCTTGCAAATCTATTGATTTGTGCCTTGTAGCATAGTTTTGCCCATGCTGGCCATAGTACTGCAAGACCTGCACCATGAGCTATCTCATCATACATTCCTGAAAGCTCATGCTCTAGCTGATGGACAGACATTACAAAGTTTCTACCACAAGCAGTTAGTCCGTTATGAGACAAACTATTTGCCCAAAGTAGAGTTGCTCTTGCTTCATAGTTTGTTGGATCATCTGCTGCAATCCTTCCTGCGTCCTTAACTGCCTTTAAAAGTCCTAAAGCTATGTTATCAGTAAGTGGTGTATCCTCACCTGTTGAAAAATATCTTTCTAAAGTATGCATCATTATATCTACTGTTCCACATGCTGTTTGATACCTGTTAACTGTATAAGTATTTTGAGGATCTAGTATAGCAAAAAGGCATCTATTTTCTTCGCTTGTAAAGCCTCTTTTTTCCTTAGTATCTTCATTAGAAATTACACATGAATTACTCATATCAGAACCTGAGGCTGCAAGGGTTAAAATTGCACCTACTGGAATGTGGGCTTTTGCCTCTTTTTCATGTAGTGAAAATAGCCATGGATTAAAGTCAACTTTAGCTCCTACAGCGATTAATTTTGCTGAATCAATTACTGATCCTCCACCAACTGCTAAAATTAAATCCACTTTCTCTTTTTTAGCTATTTTTACGCCCTCTAAGGCTAGTTTTAATTTAGGGTTAGCATCTACTCCTCCAAGCTCCACAAAGCTTATTTTAGCCTTGTTTAGCTCTTCTATTACTTTATCATAAATTCCGTTTTTCTTTATGGAAGATTTTCCATAGTGTAATAACACTTTTTTAATGTTGTAATCTATTAAGATTTGACCTAAGTTATCCATTTGACCTTTTCCAAAAAATACTTTGGTTGGGGTATTATAAATAAAATTTTGCATATTTATTTTTCCTTTCTTGTATTTGTTTATTTTATTATATTTTAAAATGAGATTATTTAAAAGGAAAAAATGACCCAAATATATTGAGTCATTAAATCTTATTTCTTTCCAGAAATTATCTGTTTAATTTTATTGAATCCATCTTCATAATTAGTGTTTGTAACTGGTACTGAATAATCACAGATATCTTCATTTCTTTTTTCATCATCTATAGATATTAGTCTATTGACCTTTTCCTCATCGCTACATTTTTTCTTTAAAATTGATGATAATAGCTCCTTACGGTTCTTTTTAACATAGATGGTTACTACATTATCATAATTAGCTTTTAAGGTCATAGCGCCGCAAATATCCATAGCTGCAATTACTACCTTACCTTGATTAAGAATTCTATCAACATCTTCCTTTTTACTTCCGTAGCCATGTCCAGCATACATAGTTGATTCAAAAAAGGCTTTTTCTTCCTGCATCTTTATGAATTCTTTTTTAGTTACATAATTATACCAATCATTTTCATAAACTGATGTAGGGTCAGCTGTTGTATATGATTTTAATTTTTCATATTTTGGATTACTATCAACAAGCATTTTAGCGAGCTTTGATTTACCAGAGCCTGAAGGACCAACTAAAACAACTATACCATTATTATTAAGTGTTTTTTCTTCTAGTAGATAGCTTTGTCTAATAACCTCTATAATATTTAAAAATTCATCATAGTTATTAACCGCAAGCATACCTGTTGCGTTTTGGTTCCATGGTCTACGTAAAAGAATTGGATATGCTGCCTGACTTTTAAATACATTATGCATACCATCATCAAGCATGATATCGACATTAATCATTTCTTTTCTAGAACCCATAATTATATTTTCAGCTGGAATCTCAGGAAATTCTTCTAATATTCTTTCGGCTCTTATACCCATAAATTGAGGATAGATTGATGTAGAAATAAATATTTCAGTCTTTTTTGCTAATTTTTTTACAAATTCTTTAGCCCCAGCCATTACAGGCTGATTTTCAAAGAAATTAGGATCAGCAAAAAATTCAAAAATGACATCAGCTCTTGTTCCAAGCTTGCCCCAATTATCAACCTCATGGATTGTAAGTGGTGGATCAAATTTATATTTTTCATTAGCTAGCTTTATAGCGTATGGAATACATTCAAGTAAAACATCATCTACATCTAGCGCTGTACGCATTCTAAATTTGCTCATAAACGCACCTATTTTAAATCTTTTAAGAATGAAGTTCCTAAATTTGGTAATTTAACACCAAAATTATCAGAAATTGTTGCTCCTATATCTGCAAAAGTCTTTCTTGTTCCTAAATTACCTTTACCAATTGATTTAGAATAAACAAGTAGTGGTACATATTCTCTTGTATGGTCTGTACCCTTCCAAGTTGGATCGTTTCCATGATCTGCTGTAATGATTAATAAATCATCATCTTTTAATTCCTTCATTAAAACAGCTAAATCAGTATCGAATTCCTCTAATGCCTGCTTATAGCCCTCTGGATTTCTTCTATGACCATATAAAGCATCAAAATCAACTAAATTTACAAAGCATAAGCCATTAAAATCTCTTTTAGCAATTTCAGTAGTTATTTCCATACCATTGTGGTTAGATTTAATTTTATTACCTTCTGTAATTCCTCTAGTATTAAAAATATCTGAAATCTTACCAACAGAGATTACATCATAGCCAGCTTCCTTTAAGTAATCTAGGGTTGTAACATCAGTTGGAGATAGGGCATAATCGTGTCTATTTGTAGTTCTTGTAAATGTTTCAGCAGTTTCACCAACAAATGGTCTTGCGATGATTCTACCTAGCATATATTCATCTTTCATACAGATTTCTCTAGCTATTTTGCAACAACGATATAGCTCTTCTAATCCGAAATATTTTTCATGGCAAGCAATCTGTAAAACTGAATCTGATGATGTATAAACAATCATAGCACCAGTTTTAATGTGCTCCTCACCTAATTCTTTAATTATTTCAGTTCCAGATGCAGCAACATTTCCAATTACCTTATGACCTGTTTTTTCTTCTAGCTCATCAATTAATTCCTTTGGAAAGCCTGTATCAGTAAATGTCTTAAATGGCTTTGATGTTAAAACACCCATAAATTCCCAGTGACCTGTTAGAGTATCCTTACCCTTAGATGCCTCATCCATCTTTCCATAGTAGCCATATTCATTTACTTTTTTGACTCCTAAAATATCTGTTAAATTGCCATAACCTAATTTTTCCATATTTGGTAATTTAATACCATTACAATGACTAGCGATATGAGCTATTGTATTGGCTCCGTCGTCATCATATTCATAAGATAGTGGAGCTGTTCCACATCCTACTGAATCCATAACGACACAAAAAACTCTCTTAAACATATATCTTTTACTCCTTTATTATTTAAATATTTTATCATATTCGGCTTTAAGCCTAGATTTATCTATATGTGTATATATTTGAGTTGTTGAGATATCCTCATGCCCTAATAATACCTGAACAACTCTTAAATCAACACCACCCTCAAGTAGGTGTGTAGCAAAGCTATGCCTAATTGTATGTGGTGATATTTTCTTTTCTATTCCATTATCTAGGGCAAGCTTTTGAATATATTTATAAAAGCCCTGTCTAGACATTTTTTCTCCCTTATAATTGAAAAAGACAAGCATTGATTCTTTTTTAGATTTTTTAGTTAGGTTTAATCTTGCAGTTTTTAGATATTTATCTAAATATGAGATAGCAACCTTACCAATTGGTACAATTCTATCCTTTTCACCCTTACCTTCAACTACCCTTATATAAGATTCTCTTAAATGAAGATCGCCTAAGGTTAAATCTAAAAGTTCAGAAATTCTTAAGCCTGTAGCGTATAAGACCTCCATCATAGCCCTATTTCTAACATCTAGGTCATCTTCACCATCTATAGATTCTAGCATCCTAGTAACTTCTTCAGTTGATAAAACAACAGGTAGCGGTCTTGATTTTTTAGGTGAATCAATATTTTTAGCTGGGTTATCTTTAGTGATATTTTCTGATAATAAAAATGAATGAAATTCTTTTACTGCAATTATTTTTCTAGAGATAGTTTGTTTAGATAAGTCCTTTCTTTTTAAGGATAAGACATATTTTTCAACATCTTCTCTAGTTATATCATTAACATCAAATATATTTTCATATGTTTTTAAAAATATAGAATATTGAGTTAAATCACTTATATATGCAGCTATAGTATTTTCAGAAGATCTTTTATCCTCTAGATAATATTTAAAATCAGATACCTCAAAAAAAGGAGTCTGGTCTTCAATCTTTTTCATTTCATTCACCTACAAATTCAATTAAAATTTGATTTGCTAAAAATAATTTATCAGATTTAATTTTTATATAATCATCTTCTTTAACAATTAAATTATTTTTAATTAATTCATCTAACTTAAAATCCTTAAAAGGATCAGAATTAAATCTATCCTTATATTCCTTAATACTTACACCTTCTATTTTTCTTAAGCCTAGCATGAAGAATTCTTTTTTCTTTTCTTCATCACTTATAAACTCTTTATCTAAAATATAGCTTTCTAAATATTTAGTGATAATTCTATTATTATCATATCTATAGCTATCTAGGTAACCAGAGGCTCCTGCCCCTACACCTATATATTCTTTAGAATCCCAATATTTTAGATTGTGGATTGATTCATAGCCACCCTTAGAATAATTAGATGTTTCATAATGGATAAAGCCATTATTTTCTAATTTATTCTTTATGAAATAATAATTATCGGCATCAAAATCATCATCAGGTATTTCAATTAGTTTTTTATCTAGCTGATATTTAAGTATTGTTCTATCCTCTATAATAAGACAATAATAAGAAATATGCTTTATATCAAGGCTTAATACTTGTTCTATATCATTATTAATATCTTCTTTTGTTTGATAAGGAATTCCAAACATTAAATCTAGATTAATATTATTGATATTATATTTCCTTAAAAGGGTAAGTGAATTTATTATATCACTTTTAGTGTGTTTTCTACCTAAAAATTTTAATAATTTTTCATTAAATGTTTGAACACCCATACTTACCCTATTAATTTTATGCTTAGAAAGTAGCTTAACTAAGTCCTCATTTATTAATTCTGGATTTAGTTCAATAGTGTATTCTATAACATCATTATTATATTCATCTAATTTATTTAATAGCTTTTCTAAAAGCTTTAAAGGTAGACTATTAGGTGTTCCACCACCAATAAAGATAGTATCAACATTATAATTTTTATATAAATCTAATTCTATAATTAGCTTATTTATATAGGCTTCCTTTAAATCATCTTTGGCTATGATTTTAGGGAAATCACAATAGCTACATATTGAATTACAAAATGGAATATGGACATATAAACCCTTCATAGCGCACCTCGTTTAAATTATAACATATTTTTAAATTTAATCATAATTTATTGTTTAAAAAAGCTAGTTGTGTTAAAATAAATTTTGTTATAAAGAAGGTGTTATTTTGAAAAAAATATTTAAAATCATATTTGCTTTATTAGGCTTCTTATTACTTTTAGTAATAATAGTTGCTGTTACATTAGGTATTATGCTATTTGATAATAATCATAATAAAGCTAAAAATAATATTTCTACAGCTGATGCTGTTGAAGTACTTAATTATAATGCTTTAGAAACTGCTAAAACAGATGAAAAGCTATCATATTTGTTTGATGAGGCAACTCTAAATGCTTTATTAGAAGGAATTAGTAATGAAATTAATTTAAGCCCACTTCAAATTAAAAATATTTACGTTACATATGATAATTTAGATGATGAGGACACATCAAATGATTCATTTACCTTATATGTTCCAATTCAAATATATTTTTATGAAAGCTGCTTAATATCAACCTTAAATGTTAAGCAGGATGGTGATAATTTCATCTTAGAGGTATCTAAGGCTCAAATTGGTAAAATTAATAGTGACTTTTTCTTAGTTAAATCTATCCTAAATAGTGCCTTAGATGCTAAAAATATCCAAAAGGAATTAGCTAAAAATGGCTATAATGTAGTTTGTGAGTATAAAAACGATAAGTTTTATTTAACTATTTCAATTGATGAGATTTTAACTATTATAGAAAAAAATATATCAAATAATCCTTTATTTAATACATTATTAAGTTTAATGAAAAGAAATAAGGATACCTATTCTTCTACATTCGAAGGAAAAGAAAAAGGCTTTATTTTATATCTTGATAAGCTTTCATCAGCAATTGATAATTCATTTGAGCTATCATCAGATCCTATGAATAATTCAATATTAAAGGCTGAAAGCTTATTAACTAATAAAATAATAAATAAAAAGGAAGCTTCATATGTGGCTGATTATTTAATTAGAGGCTATAGTAATATTGAGGATGAGGCTAAAGATATAATTAAGGATTTAGATTTAACATCTATAGGTATTTCAAATAATAAGCTATATACAGGTGTTGTAGATAGAAAAGATACAAATATTATTTCTTTAATTCAAACATCAACTGCTGGTATTAGTATCTTATCACCTGGAGTAAATGTTAATTTAGATGATCAAAATATAAATGCTATAATAGATGATAGGGAAATTATTGGTAAGACCTTTACATTTATTAAAGATAATTCTATAAATTATATATCTATTGGAAGCATCTATATTACTTCTTCTTTTCATAAAATCATTTTATCAACAGTAGTTGATTTTAATGGTAAAGAAATTAAAATTGATATTACTTTAGAAGCTAATGATTTAGGTTCAAATCATTCTATTACTACTGTCTTATCAAGTGTAGAAGCTGGAGATGTTAGTCTAAATGATGATGAGCAAAAGAACTTATTAGAATTTTTAGATCAAAATTTAGAATCTGATTTATTAAAAATTAATAAAGAAACTAAGGAAATAACATTTGATTTTTCAACTTATTTTAATGATGCTTCCTTAGTTGAATATAATTTAATTAGGTCATATCTAAAAAATACAGTTGAGGTTTTAGATGGTTATATTCAAGTGAAAGTTACGGTTTCACTATAGAAAATTGAGATATTTTATCTCATTTTTTTATTTATTATTATAAATAATTGTGCTATAATATTTGAAAATTTTAAAAAAAGGAAGGTAGTAATTATGAATTTAGAAACAAAATGTGTCCAAGCTGGCTATACTCCTAAAAATGGAGAGCCAAGACAAATTCCTATTATTCAATCTACAACATTTAAATATGATACTAGTGAGGATATGGGTAAGCTTTTTGATTTAGAGGCTTCTGGATATTTTTATACTAGATTACAAAACCCAACAAATGATTATGTTGCGGCTAAAATTTGTGCTTTAGAGGGCGGAACAGCAGCTATGCTTACATCTTCTGGACAAGCAGCAAATTTCTTCGCGCTATTTAATATCTGCCAATGTGGTGATCATATCGTATGCTCATCATCAATTTATGGTGGAACATTTAATTTAATAGCTGTTACTATGGCAAAGATGGGAATTACTACTACTTTTGTTTCTCCAGATGCTAGTGAGATTGAATTAAATGCAGCCTTTAAGGAAAATACAAAGGCTGTATTTGGTGAGACTATCGCAAACCCAGCTCTTTCTGTCTTAGATATTGAAAAGTTTGCGAAGGCAGCTCATAAGCATGGAGTACCACTAATTGTTGATAATACTTTCCCAACACCTATTAATTGTAGACCAATTGAATGGGGTGCTGATATCGTAACTCATTCTACTACTAAATATATGGATGGTCATGGTGCTGGCGTTGGTGGTGCAATAGTTGATGCTGGTAAGTTCGATTGGATGGCTCATAAGGAAAAATTCCCAGGATTATGTACTCCAGATGATTCTTACCATGGTATTACATACGCAACTAAATTTGGTAAGGAGGGTGCATTTATCACTAAGTGTACTGCTCAATTAATGAGAGATTTTGGTTCTATCCAATCTCCTCAAAATGCCTTCTTACTTAACCTAGGCTTAGAATCACTTCATGTACGTATGCCAAAGCATGTAGAAAATGGTCAAGCAGTAGCTGAATTTTTAGCAAATCATCCAGCAATTGAAAGCGTAAGATATCCAAGCTTAAAAGGTGATAAGTATTATGATTTAGCTAAAAAATATCTACCAAATGGTGGCTGTGGTGTAGTATCATTTGTCATCAAGGGTGGTAGAGATAACGCAATGAAGTTTATGAAGGCTTTAAAGCTTGCCGCAATTGAAACTCATGTAGCAGATGCTAGAACTTGCTGTCTAAACCCTGCTACTTCTACTCATAGACAATTAACAGATAAGCAATTAGAGGAGGCTGGTATTCCAGCAGGTTTAGTAAGAATGTCATGTGGAATCGAAAATAAAGAGGATTTAATTAACGATATTAAACAAGCATTGGAGAGTTTATAATGCCTATTGTTATCCCAAAGGATATTCCAGCTTATGAAAGACTTAAAGAAGAAAACATATTTGTTATGTCTTCTTTAAGAGCTCATTCCCAAGATATTAGACCTATTGAAATATTAATTTTAAATCTAATGCCTACAAAAATTGATACTGAAACTCAATTATGTAGACTACTTGCTAATTCACCACTACAAATTAATTTAACATTAATTTCACCATCTACTCATGAATCTAAAAATACTTCTTATTCTCATCTTGAAAAATTCTATACAACATTCGATAAGATTAAGGATAAGAATTTTGATGGAATGATTATAACTGGTGCGCCAGTTGAAAACTTAGATTTTAAAGATGTTGATTATTGGGATGAATTAACTAAAATTTTCGAATTCACAAAGACCAATGTTACTTCTACTATGTTTATCTGTTGGGGCGCTCAGGCTGCCTTAAATTATTTCTATAATATTTCTAAAAAGCCTACTAATGAAAAGATTTTTGGAGTATTTAAACATAAAAAATCAGTAATTTATGAAGCTCTTCTAAACGGAATAGATGACATTTTTTATGTTCCGCAATCAAGACATACCTATAATCCTGAAGAGGAATTGTTAGGCTGTAAGGAATTAATACCTCTTGCAGTATCTGATGAACTTGGAACTACAATGTTAAAGTCTAAGGATAATAAGCAATTATTTATCCTAGGCCATCTAGAATATGATAAATATACTTTAAAGAAAGAATATGAAAGAGACTTAGCATTAAATCTACCTATTAAGGAGCCAAAAAACTATTTCAATGCTGATAAGACTGATGTAGATGTCTTATGGCGTTCTACTGCTAATATTTTATATTCAAATTGGCTAAATTATTACGTTTATCAGATTACTCCATATGATTTTAAAAATCCAAAAATAAAGTATAAAAATGATTAAGAAAAGTGCGAATTTTATCGCACTTTTTATATATAAAAAAAACTTAATTTCGTTAAACGTTTTCATCTTGATTTCATATTTTTTTCCAGTAAAATAAGAACTGTATTTTTGAAAATTTGGGGGTAGTATTTTATGGTAGATCAATTTTATAATCATATGATGGAAAACTTAACAACTGAGCTATATAAGCTTAATACAATTTATGATAAAAGAATGAGAGAATATAAAGTTATTGACTTAAAAAATTGGCCAAAACTTCATGACACAGTTGAATCAATTTTAGCTTATGAATCAACAGTTGAAAATAGTAATAACTTAATGAAGTACTATTCTCAATATGTATATCCAATGATCATCGATGGTGTGGAATTAAAACAAGGCTTCCATAAATATTATGGTTTCCAAGTAGACAATTACGATTTCATTAAAATGATGCAAAAAATCGATAGTATGATGAAGGTAGATTTCTAATCTAAATCATATTTTAAGCCCTTTTAGGGCTTTTTTTATTGCTTTCCTATTCTTATTCACGTTATGTTTTAAAAAGGCTTTTTATTTTTGTTTGAATAGTTTTATTAAAAATTAAAAAGAGCCTATATATTCTTAAGATATAGACTCTTTAATACTATATTAATTTGTTTTCTTTTTCTTTTCCAAAACTTTAAATATTGAATAAACTAATAATGGTAATAATACAATTCCTAAATATAGATATGTTTGATAATCTGTAAATACAAATTCTTTACCTTTTGATAAAGTTTTTCCTAAAACCTTAAAGAATTTACCAAATGAATATAAGCTAATTAATCCTGTAGCAACAGAAAAGCTTACATATTTGCTGAATTGAATTTCTTCTTCTGTCTTTTTAGATACTAAATTAATAATTGAATAAGTAAGAATAATAATTGAAACTAATAATCCAATTAATAAATCTTCATTTGTAGAAACATCTGTTCCCCAACCATCATTTTCTACACTAAAGCTTTGACAGTATAACATTAAAGCAAATATTGTTAAAATACCTGCAAAACAAACTAAAGTGATTTTAGTTTTATTTTTCATTTACTTTTTCCTCCAAAACACTATTTGATCTAATTACTTTAGAATCATCTTCTAGTTCATTAACTTGAACTCCTAATGTTGGATTTAAGAACATTGGATTAATAACATTAATTGCAACAGTAACAGCTGTACAAATAATAATGTTAGGAATCATAAATGCTCCATTATAGACAAATGAATATAACCAAGAACTATCATTAACACCCCAGAATGATCCGCCTTGATTTAACCAGAACCAACCACCAGCAAGTACATGGCAGAAATACTTTAATAAGCCTCCTACAACTGTACCAACAATAATCCATAATGCTTGATATTTTTTGTCTGTCTTCTTATGGAATAAGCCTGCAAATGCGCCTGATAGACCAACGCAAGTATAAGCTAATACATAATCAAGCATGATTTGGAAAAATGGTCCCATAGCTTTCATAAATGGATTATCAAATGATGAACCATTAATTGCATAAACGCCACCAAGCATTTGAATAATACTTACAATAAAACCACATAAGAATCCTGGTAAAAAGCCTCTTCTATAGGCAATAATAAAAATAGGCACCATAGCAAATCCAATAGATCCACCAGAAAGCCAAACGCCTCTCCAAATACCAGCTTGAAGTGCGTCAAGTGCAAAGGCAATAGCGGCAAATATAGCAATTTCAGCCAAAACCTTTGTTGAGAATTTCTTCTCCATAAAACTTTCCCCCTTAAAATAAAAAAATGTCCACTAGGACATGTTAATTTAAGAAAAAATATTAAAGCATTAAAAAACACATCAATATTAATCCCTACGCTAGCATTACCTAGATCAGGTTAAGGGTCGATATTTAAATCCTCTCAGCCTTTATGGCTCCCCTTAATATGACGTGTTTATTATATTACTTTTTTATTATCATTTCAATTATTTGAATATGTTTATTTATAGTATTTTGAATATAAAAATATTAATTTTAATTAATGGCTTTAATAAGTTTTTTTATTAAACATAGTCAAATGTAAAAAAAGATATAGTTAAATTAAACATTTTAAATAAAAAAGATAGTCAATTTTTATTTTTGACTATCTTTAACAATCTATTCAAGCACTCTTGCATAAAATTTTGTAGAAAGTAATGTAGAATCACTTGGACCTTCAACAATTTTATAATTATTATTTTCATCAAATATGTAATATTTATAATTTGATTTAATATTTTTATTAACAACTAAATGATTTTCATTTTTAAATTCAATATAGCTTCTATTTTCTAAAATAGATACTATATCAGAAATAATAGCTGTCGCTGTTGGAATAGGACCTGCACCCTTACCATAGAATAATAAATCTCCATTTGTAGAACCAGTAAACATAATGGCATTAAATTCGTTTTTAACAGTTGCGAAAGGATGATTTTGTTTAACCATTGTTGGTTCTACTCTTATAGCTAAATGATTACCATCAAGTTTTGATGAAGCAACAAATTTTAATGCGTAGCCTAATTCCTTAATTTTATTTAGTATTTCTTTATTGACACCTGTAATACCATAATGATAAATATCATTATTATTGATAGTACCTCTAAATGCGATAGATGAAATAATATTAATCTTTCTTGTTATATCTAAGCCTTCTAAATCAGCTGTAGGATTTGCTTCTGCAAAGCCATTTTGCTTAGCTAATGCTAAAGCATCATCAAAAGATAGATTATCTTCGTCCATCCTAGTTAAAATATAATTTGTTGTGCCATTTAAGATACCATAAATATCATTTACATCATTTACCTTAATATTATCAATTAAAGGTCTTAAAATTGGAATTCCTCCTCCTGCAGATGCTTCAAAGCAGAATGAACAATTATTTAAGTGCGCTAAATTGATAAATTCCTCTAGGTGCATTGATACAACTTCCTTATTAGCTGTAACTACAGATTTGCCCTTTTTTAAGCATTTTGTAATAACTTCATAAGGAAGATCATGTCCACCTAATACCTCTACTACAGCGCCAATTTCTGGGTCGTTAATTATCTCATTAATATCAGTTACTAGCTTATCACCAAGCTCAGCCTTTTTAATAGGTAAATCAAAGACCTTTTTGATTGTACAATCGTAGCTAATATGAAGATTTTGAGCTACTTTATAGACTCCTCTACCAATATTTCCATAACCAAATAAACCTAATTTCATAAATAACCTCTCTTATATAAACCTCTCGATAGTATTCTAACAAATATACACTTGTTTTTCAAGCACGAACAAGCTGTTATATTAAAAAATGCGATAATTCGCATTTCTTAAGCCTTATAATACTTCTTTATATTATTTATTACTTCTTCAATTTCTTGATCTGATGCATATGAATCAGCACCATGATTCATTACAAACATGCCGCCAAATGAATCTCCACCTTCATATTTAGGAACTATATGGAAGTGTAGGTGACCTAGTGTATCACCGAATGCTCCATAATTAATACGATATGGATGATATGCTTTATCGATTGCCTTTGCAACATCTGATACATCCTTCATAAAGGCATTTCTTTGTTCATCAGTTAAATCCTTAATTTCAGCTACGTGGTCACCCTTATAAGCAACTATAGCTCTACCTTTATTAGTTTGATCTTTAAAAACTATAACCTCTGAGTTTTCAGTTTCAAAAGCTAATCTACCAAATTTTTCTAAAAATTCACCTTTTTGGCAATATGGACATCCTTCTTTTTTCATTATTCCTCTTCCTCCATTAATTTATTTTCCTTTAAGACCTTTTCTAATGCCATTGCAGCATTTCTAACACAATCATTACATGGAGTTAATACTTTTTTAGTATCTACTCCTTTTAATATTTTACAAATAGTTGCCCCTGATTTCAACTCAAATTCCTTTAATAAAACCTTTGACATCATCTTTGTATTAATTTGTGAATCATTTTTTAAACCTAATATAATATTAGCTCCAATTAATGCTCCACAAGTTGATTCTAAGCATCCCATACCTTGTCCAAAGCCCTCTGAAAGCTTATTTAGAGTAGCTTTATCAACATTAGTTAGGTCTGCATAGCTTGATGTTATAGCTTGGCAGCAATTTGCTTGACCAGTGGCTTTTAAATTAACTGCATTTTCAATTCTATTCATTTTAATTACATCCTTTTAAATAGGAATATGATTCCCTTACAATTGGTTCTTCTCTACTATAAACTAGTCTTTTAATCTTTTCATTTTTATTATCATATTCTAAAAATATATCATTAAAATCTAATTTTAAAATACCATCAATTAAAGAATCACCAGCAGATACATGATGAATTTTAGTTTTACCAGTAACCTTTACTAAATAATAATGATTAATATTATGACGCTTTATTTTATTATAATAATCATCAACGATACCTAATTTAGTAATAATTTCACCTTTAACGCCTAATTCCTCATCTATTTCTCTTAAAACAGCTTGTTCAGGAGTTTCACCTTCATCTACTCCACCACCAGATGTCTCTAGATAGCAGGCCTTACCAAATTCATCATCTCTATTTACTCTAAGCATAAGAATTTTATCATCCTCTAACACTATAGCTCTTGCTACATGTCTTGTATGAGTGATTCCTAAATTCTCAAATTCATTATCCTTTAAATATAATTCAATCATATTATTCATCAGTAGATAAAATAGCTAAGAAAGCATCCTGTGGAACATCTACAGATCCAATTGCCTTCATTTTCTTTTTACCTTCTTTTTGCTTTTCTAATAATTTTTTCTTTCTTGAGATATCTCCACCATAGCACTTAGCTAAAACATCTTTTCTTAATGCCTTAATATCACTTCTTGCGATAACCTTATGGTTAATAACCGCTTGAACAGGTATTTCAAATAAATGTCTTGGAATTATCTCCTTTAGCTTTTCAACTAAGATTCTACCTCTATCATAAGCAAAATCCTTATGAACGATTAACGATAGGGCATCTACAATCTCACCATTAAGCATAATATCCATCTTAACAAGCTTAGATTGCTCATAATCACCTATTTCATAGTCGAATGAAGCATAGCCCTTTGTAGAACTTTTTAGCTTATCAAAGAAATCATAAACAATTTCTAATAGAGGCATTCTATAATGTAGGACAGCTCTTGTTTCTTCAATATATTGCATATCGATAAATATACCACGCTTCTTTTGACATAAATCCATTACTGAACCTATATAATCTGATGGAGTCATAATAGTAGCTTTTACAAATGGCTCTTCAATTCTTGATACTGATGTTAAATCAGGTAGGTCAGCTGGGTTATCTATAGCAAGCATTGTTCCATCAGTTAAATATACATGATATTCTACAGATGGTGCTGTTGCGATAAGCTCAATTCCAAATTCTCTAGATATTCTTTCTTTAATAATATCCATATGAAGCAAGCCTAAAAAGCCAGTTCTAAATCCGAAGCCTAATGCTTGAGATGTTTCAGGCTCAAATACTAATGATGCATCAGATAGCTTTAATTTATCTAAGGCATCTCTTAAATCCTCATACTGTTTAGAATCTATTGGATATAGACCACAGAATACCATTGGATTTAGCTTTCTATAGCCTGGTAGAGCATTTTCAGCCATGTTTTCAACTGTTGTTACAGTATCACCTACATGAACCATATTAATATCTTTAATTGAGGCTGTAATATAACCAACATCACCAGCCATCAAATAATCTCTTTTAACCTCTTTTGGTGTTCTAACACCTAATTCAACAACTAAATATTCAGCCCCAGTTGCCATTAGATGAATTGTATCACCAACTCTAATAATACCTTCTTTAACACATACTAAGATAACTACACCTCTATAAGCATCAAAGGCACTATCAAATATTAAGGCTTGTGTCTTTCCTTCAATATTTCCCATTGGGGCAGGAATAAAATCAACAATTTGTTCTAATATGTCTCTTACACCTACACCAGTTTTTGCTGAAGCAAGCACAGCGTCGCTTGCTGGAAGACCAATAACATCTTCTATTTCAGCTTTAGCCTTATCTGGGTCAGCTGAAGGTAGATCTATTTTATTAATTAAAGGTAATATTTCTAAGTTATTATCAAGTGCTAAATAGACGTTAGCAAGTGTTTGAGCTTCAACACCTTGAGTTGCATCAACTACAAGTATTGCTCCATCACAAGCTGCTAAGCTTCTTGATACTTCATAAGTAAAATCGACATGACCTGGGGTATCAATTAAATGAAATTCATATTCTACTCCAGAATTAGCTTTATATTTTAATGCTACTGCATTTAATTTAATTGTAATTCCACGTTCTCTTTCTAGTTCCATAGAATCTAGAATTTGATCTTGCATTTCTCTTTTTTCAACAGAATCACATATTTCTAATATTCTATCTGCTAAAGTAGATTTTCCATGATCAATATGGGCAATTATGCAGAAATTTCTTATGAACTTTTGACGTTTTTTCATATCTGAAATTGTATCCAAATTAACTCATCTCCAATCTTTATTATTTTATCAAAAACACGTAATATTTTCAATTTAAAGTATAAAATATATATATATGTATATTTTTACGTAATACCCTCAATATAATAATAGTTTAAAAATTCGATTTTTTTTAAATTTTTTTTCATTATAAGAAATTACAATAGAAAGTACTCTAACTATAAAAAAGTCTAATAAGTATTTTCTTTTTTTACATTTACAATATTGTTATGAATCAATAGAATATAATTGTTACGAATGTAACTAGCTAAAATTGGAGGTAGTAGAATGTTTACTACAAGGATGGGATTTTGGTAGAATTTTTGTAGGAGACCTAAGTGGAAACACTTGTTTTATTAATTGTAATATTATTGTTAATATTATTAATTATGAATAAGAATCGTCCATAGTAGGGACCACATATTCTGCTAAATCCAAAAAAAGCGAAAGAAAAAGGGAAAGCGCCAACTTTCCCTTTTTCCATTTCCACATATTCTACTGTCTTTCGACATCTATATAATAACATTGTTTTTTTAATATTTCAAGGATATTTAATAACTAATTTCTTCTCTTACCGCAATATTTCTTACCCACTTTTTTTGCCTATATCTTATAAATCCAACTACTACCTTTACAATTTGTTCTGTTTCAAATAATAAATATACATATAATACATCTAATTTAAAAACAAATGCGCCAATTGTTCCTAAGGATAATCCTACACCCCATAGGCATGCAAGCTCCATAATCATTGAAAATAGGGTGTCTCCACCACTTCTTAATATACCAACAATCATTATTAAATTAAAGGTTCTTGCAGGCATTATAAAGGCATATGCTATACATACCTTTTTAATGTCAGCTATTACATTATCATTTGCTTTATAAAGTAGAATGTACGGATTTATTAACGCTATTAGCACAACTGCTAAAACAGCTGATAAGCCAATTCCTGCAATAAGTAGTTTTTTAGCAGTTTTTTGAGCACCTTCTAAGTCGTTAGCTCCAAGCTGATTTCCTACAATTACTGCACAGGCTGTAGATATACCAAATAATAATGCATAGACTAAATCCTCTAATGCAGTTGATATAGTCATTGCCGCAACAACATCATCAGACATATGACCATAAATTACTGAATACATGGTTGTTCCTAATCCCCAGCCTAATTCATTAATTATTACAGGTAATGCAAATTTTAAATTCTTTTTAATAGTATATGAATCTATTGATATAATATCTTTAAAATTTAATTTTACATTTAGCTTACCAAAAATTACATATAGTAATATTAATGTAAATTCAACTATTCTAGCTATTATTGTTCCTATGGCAGCACCATTTGCGAGTAATCTTGGTGCTCCAAATGAACCAAAGATAAATATGTAATTAAATAATACATTTACTAGAACTGATATAATTGTAAAATACATTGGTGCTTTTGCTTTATTAATGCTTCTTAGTAACATTCCTGTAGCCATTGAAAAGGCAGTAAATACATAGCTTATTGATACTATTTTTAAATATGATGATCCTATATCAATTAATTTATCACTTTGAGTAAATATCATCATTAATTGTCTTGGAATTAATAGGGCCGCAATAAAGAATAATAAACTACCTATTATGGAAAGAATCATCATAAAGCCAAATGTTTTATTTAAATTTTTTTCATCTTTTTTTCCAAAATATTGGCTTAATAAAACTGAACATCCTGAAACAATTCCAAATATTAATAAATTCATAACAAAAAATATTTTATTGGCAAGACCTACTGCTGATACATATTCATCACCTAATGAACCTATCATAAAGGTATCTACCATATTAACTGTTGTATTTATTAAATTTTGAATCGCAACAGGAAAGCCTATTATTAATACCTTTTTCCAAAATTGCTTATTCATAAAATTCACTCTTTATTTTTCATATGATTCTTTTATTTCTAAAAGTTCAAAATATCTATTTGTTTTATCTTCTAATTCTTTTTCTAAATTATTTAATTCATCCTGTAATTCCATTAATTTATGGAAATCAGTAGATGATTGCTTTAATTCATCATTAAGTGACTTTGCTTTATCCTCTAGTAGAGGTATTTCGTCTTCTAATTTATTTAGCTCATTTCTAAGCTTTGGAGGAAATTTATTAGTATTTTTATATACTTTAGCTTCTGCAATAGGAGCTTTTTCTTCTTCCTCCTTAGTTGCTAAATATTCACTAAATGATAATATAGATTCCTTTATTTTATTATTTTCAAATATAAATAGTTTATTACAAATTTTATCTAGAAAATATCTATCATGTGACACTACTAAAATAGGCCCATTAAAGCTTAATAGATAGTCCTCAAGTATTTCTAGAGTATATAAATCTAAATCATTTGTAGGCTCATCAAATAGTAAAATATTAGGATTTTTAATTAATGTTTTAACAAGCTGTAATCTTCTTTTTTCTCCACCTGATAGCATCTTAACCTTTGAATATTGAGCATTCTTATCAAATAAGAATCTTTCAAGTAGGCTAGATGCGGTAATTTTACCCTCTAATGTATCAATTAGAGCTGCCTCATCTTCAATATAATCAATTACTCTAATTTCAGGATTAATTAATTCGATATTTTGACTGAAGTAGCCTATATTTAATGTTTCACCTAATATAAGCTCACCACTATCTAATTTTTCTTGTCCCATCAATATCTTAAATAGGGTAGTTTTACCACAGCCATTTTCACCTACGATACCTATAATATCAGATCTATTTAAAATAAATGAGAAATTATCAAATAATTTATTATCACCAAAGGCTTTTGAGCCATTTTTAAGCTCTATAAGCTTCTTTCCTAAATAGGTATTAACACTTGATAGCTCAAAGGTTTTAGACTCGTTAAATTTAATTTTAGATAATTCTTCAAATTTTTGGATTCTAGATTTTGATTTAGTTCTTCTTGCCTCAACTCCACGATTCATCCATTCACGTTCTTGTTTCAAGAAGCTTTTAAGCTTTTGTTGTTCATGGGCTTGTTCTTCTAATCTTTTTTCCTTTAATTCTAAGAAATTTTCATAATTGGCATCATATAAATATGTTTTACCAAAATCTAGCTCCATCATCTTATTACATACTCTTTGTAAAAAATATCTATCATGAGTAACCATCAATAAGCCTTTTTTAGACTTAATTAGATACTTTTCTAACCAAATTATTATATCATTATCTAAATGGTTTGTAGGTTCATCTAGTATTAAAATATCAGCTGGTGTAACTAAGGTTTTAGCTAATGCTAATCTTTTCTTTTGACCACCAGAAAAGCCCTTTGGTGTAATAGATGAATCATAAAAGCCTAACTTAGATAATATAGAATTGGCTTCATATTCTAAAATTGGAAATTCCTTTGTAGATTTTTCCATTATTATATCTAATAATGATTTTGTTTCATCAAAAACTGGATCTTGTTCTAAATAATTAATTCTTAAACCACCAGATATTATAATATCTCCACTATTAGGCTTTTCAATTCCTAATATGAGCTTTAATAAAGTAGTTTTTCCTGTACCATTAGTACCTACAATACCAATTTTATCTGTATCAGTAATAGAAAATGAAGCCTTATCTAAAATAGGCTTTTCAATATATTTAAATGAGACGTTATCAAATGTAATATTCATGATTATCTCCTATAAAATAAAATGGCTTCAACAGCCATTTAATTAATTTAGTAGTTTATAAGCCATGTTCTGTACCCTTGCGGGTGGTAGCTATTTATCTACGATTATATCGTCTTTTAATTAGCTTCTAATTCGCCATTAAAAACTCCCCTACCAAAATTTGGGTTTCTAGCTTGTGGGGTTTACCAACGTTTCATTTTATCATTTCTAATAAACTCGTTTCTGTGGCACTTTACAGACTAGACCATGGCCGAAGCTTTAGGTCATCATCCGCCGTTACTATTTCTAGTACCAAGCTTTATTTATTATACTTGCGCAAACACTACAGCCATCACAGACTGTGCTAGCATGGACTTTCCTAACACTTACGTGCTCAGCTACCCAACTACCAAAAGTATTATAATAAAAAACTTAATTATTGTAAATAATTATTATTCTATAAACTCAAATTCATAATCTAGAAGTCTTACTAAATCACCATTTTTAACTCCTAGCTTTCTTAGCTTATCATCAAGACCATATGTTCTTAATTGTCTTGCGAAACGATGACGTGCTGTCTCAGAATCAAAATCAGTCATAGCAAATAGCTTTTCAAGCTTTTTGCCAGTTACATTGTAGACTCCATCCTTATCAATTTCGATATGGAAGTCCTCTTCTGCTTCTTTTAATCCATAATAAACAACATCAAGCTCATCTTCTTCAAATAAGCTAAATGAATCTGTGTTATCTAATGTATCAGCAATCTTATATAGTAAAGAATCTAAATTAGTTCTAGTTAATGCTGAAATTTCAAAAATTTCTTTATCATTAACCTTCTCTTTAAATTTCTTTAGATTTTCTTTAGCTTCAGGTAAATCCATCTTATTTGCAACAATAATCATAGGACGATTTATAAGATTCATCTTATATTCCTTTAATTCGTTGTTGATTTTTACATAATCCTCATATGGATCTCTACCATCAACTGCTGCCATATCTATAACATGAACAATAACCTTACAACGTTCTATATGTCTTAGGAATTCTAAGCCAAGGCCGGCTCCCTTTGATGCACCTTCAATAATACCAGGTAAATCTGCCATTACGAAGTCTCTTCCATCTTCTAGCCTAATCATACCTAAGTTTGGAACAAGAGTTGTAAAATGATATGCGGCAATTTGTGGTCTAGCATTTGAAACTGCAGCTATTATAGATGATTTTCCAACAGATGGGAAACCAACAAGTCCACAATCGGCTAAAACTCTAAGCTCACATCTAATCTTTCTTTCTTCTCCAGCCTCACCATGCTCACAAAAATCTGGGCATTTCATAATACCAGTAGCGAACGCCATGTTACCACGGCCTCCTCTACCACCTTTAGCTACAACAACTTCTTCACCATTTTTAGTAATATCACCTATTACTCTGTTGGTTTCATCATCAAAAATTGTTGTGCCAACTGGAACATCTACATAAAAATCTTCTGCATTAGCTCCAGTCATACCTTTATTTCTTCCTTTTTCACCAGCTGGTGCCTTTAATATTTTATTGTATCTTAAATCTAGTAAGGTAGATAAGCCTTCATTACCTCTAAAAATGATTGAAGCACCTCTTCCACCTGAACCTCCAAATGGACCGCCCTTTTCAACCTTTAATTCTCTTCTATAGGCAACAATACCATCGCCACCCTTACCGGCAATTACTTCTAATTTCGCTTTATCAACAAACATTTAAAGCACCTCCTTTTAAAAAAAATAGGCCCAAAACTAGTTTGGGCACATAATTTTTACAATTATTCAGCAACAGGATAAACAGATACTTTCTTTTTATCTCTACCTTTACGTTCAAACTTTACTGTACCAGATACTGTAGCAAATAATGTATCATCGCCACCACGACCTACATTAGTACCAGCAAAAATCTTTGTACCTCTTTGACGATATAAAATTGAACCAG